>NZ_JANSWL010000061.1:0-25027 GCF_028539135.1 Butyrivibrio sp. DSM 10294
ATCACTCACCAGAAAAGACTTTGATGAGCTGAACAACTCGTCAGCGAAACTGATAGAGATTGCAAAGGAACAGCAACGACTTTTAGCGGCCTGACAATTGGATACCTAAAGGTAATTTACACACAATAAAGGACTTGACCGAATCAACAGAAAAAAAGCATATGACAGAAAAGAAAAAGACAACTTAATATGCTTGATGACGTAAAAATGTTATCTCTATCAGTAGAGAGCCTCAATATAAGGCATATAAAATGTTTCCAAAATGATGCTTTCGTATGCATAGGCATCAATTGGCGCTGATTGGCCAGGAAAATAGCATGAATCTGCAAGAAACTACCATTCCTGTAAGTATGTGAGCATTTATGTCATATGGTTTAAGCGGATTTGAACCTACCGGGTGCAAAACTTTTATTCCCCTACAAAAAGGCTGCCGTACCAAAGTACGACAGCCTCTTTAAGCTTCTCAATATTCC
This sequence comes from Butyrivibrio sp. DSM 10294, assembly GCF_028539135.1. Taxonomy (NCBI): domain Bacteria; kingdom Bacillati; phylum Bacillota; class Clostridia; order Lachnospirales; family Lachnospiraceae; genus Butyrivibrio; species Butyrivibrio sp. DSM 10294. Next base: position 474 of record NZ_JANSWL010000061.1, read on the forward strand.
TAAGATGACAAAAGAACCGTCCCAATGTCATCTCGTCATCTTATTAATCAGCTATCTCAACCAGCTCAATCTTGAAGTTAAGCTCTTTGCCTGCCATCTCATGGTTGGCATCGAAAGTAATCTCTGTCTCGGTCTTATCAGTAACCTTAACAGGAATAGGTCTTCCGTACATATCCTGAAGGTATACTCTCTGACCAACCTCAACGCTCTCAGCACCGGGAAGCTCAGCAATCTGAATTGTTATAACCTGCTTGGGGTCGTGCTCACCATAGGCCTGATCTGCTGTGAGATGAACATCGACAATCTGTCCTACTTCCATCTCAGCAACTGCTCTGTCGAAGCCCTCGATCATGAAACCATAGCCGCAAACGAACTCAAGGGGCTCTCCTCTGTCATAGGAAGAATCGAACTGCTCGCCGTCGTTGAAGGTTCCCTTGTAATGTACTCTGCAGGTCTTGCCTACGTTCTTGCCCTCGAAAAGAGGCTCTGAATGACATCCGCCGCAGCCACCACAGCCGCCTGATGAACATCCACCGCAGCCTTCCTCTTCATCCGCATCGCTGCCGCCGCAATGTCCACAACCACCTTCTTCCTCGTGGTCGCCACAGGAATGTCCTTCGCCGTGGTGGTCGCAGTTAACACCGCTATCTACCAGCTCACCTCTAAGGTACTTCTCTACAGCCTCGTCAGCATTTCCTTCTGTGCCTGCGAAGGTCTCGATTCCGTACTCCTCAAGAGCAGCCTTGGCTCCATCGCCCATTCCACCGCAGATAAGAACCTTGATGTCATGATTAGCCAAAAGACCTGCAAGTGCACCGTGGCCGCTTCCGTTGGAATCAACGATCTCGGAAGATACTACCTTGCCCTCCTGAATTTCATATACTTTAAACTTCTCTGTATGTCCAAAGTGCTGAAAAACTTCACCGTTATCATAAGTTACTGCTACTTTCATGGTTATTTCCTCCAATCACAAATATTTTTCCATTATATCCGAAAGTTCCTACTATTACAACGCGAAAAATGTGATATAGTAATTTATATACTTTTACGATTTAGTGTGAAAAAGAGCAGTAAGGAGGTAACTATGTTTGCTAACTCGTTTTGGGCGCTGCTGCCTGCGATTATCGCAATCACGCTGGCGCTGATCACCAAGGAAGTTTACTCGTCACTGTTTATCGGAATTGTTGTGGGGGGACTTCTCTATTCATCCTTTAGTATCGAAGGAACAATCCAGCACGTTTTTGTTGACGGCATGATTGCTCAGTTATCCGATGGTTGGAATGTGGGAATTCTGATCTTTCTGGTAATATTGGGAGCCATGGTCATGCTAATGAACCGAGCGGGAGGCTCCGCCGCCTTCGGAAGGTGGGCCGTAACCCACGTCAAGACCAAGGCAGGTGCACAGGTAGCCACCATTGTTCTTGGTATGCTGATCTTCATCGATGACTATTTTAACTGTCTTACAGTAGGTTCAGTTATGAGACCTCTCACGGATAAGCACAAGATTTCCAGAGAGAAGCTCGCTTATCTCATCGATGCAACCGCAGCTCCTGTCTGCATTATCGCCCCGATCTCTTCCTGGGCCGCTGCAGTTACAGGCTTTGTTGACGGTGCCAACGGCCTTACTCTTTTTGTAAGAGCCATTCCTTATAATTTCTATGCGATTCTCACTATTGTAATGATGTTCTCTCTGACCTTCTCCAAGTTCGACTATGGTCCAATGAGACAGGCAGAGCATAATCAGAAGATCCGCGACGCCATACAGCCCAAGGACAGCTATGCTTCCAGTATCACCGGCGCCGAGGACCAGCCTGCACCACCCATTTCTCAGAAGGGTAAGGTAATTCACCTGGTGCTTCCCATCGTTTCGCTGATCATCTGCTGCGTTATCGGAATGATCTACACCGGCGGATTCTTCTCAGGTGAGACCTTCATCGATGCTTTCTCAGGCTCAGATGCTTCCGTTGGTCTTGTATACGGCTCGGTTGTAGCACTTATTATTACTATTATCTTCTATCTGGCAACCAAAGTACTTAACTTCAACGAATGTATGAACGCCATCCCTGAGGGCTTCAAGAGCATGGTTCCCGCCATTTTGGTCCTCACCTTTGCATGGACCCTTAAGGCAATGACCGATTCTCTCGGAGCAAAAGAATATGTGGCAGGCATTGTTGAGAATATGGCCTCCAGTGAGATGGTTATGAGTCTTCTTCCCGCCATCATCTTCGTGATCGCAGTGTTCCTTGCCTTTGCAACAGGAACCAGCTGGGGAACCTTCGGAATCCTGATTCCTATCGTTGTAAGCGTATTCGATGCCAACCTTTCAAACGAGCTTATGATCATCTCAATTTCAGCCTGCATGGCAGGCGCTGTTTGCGGCGATCACTGCTCTCCTATCTCGGATACCACTATCATGGCCAGTGCCGGAGCTCAATGTGATCACATCAAACACGTATCCACACAGCTTCCTTATGCCATGACTACTGCCATTGTTTCCTTCGTGGCTTACTTCATCTCAGGCTTTGTCAGAAGCTGGTATATCTGCATGCCGATAGGTATTGCACTGATGGTATTAACCGTCATGCTGATGAGACTTGTTCCGGCATTTAACAAGGATTAAATAATATATATAACATATATAAAACAGGGTGAACCATAAAGGCTCACCCTGTTTTCTTAATCCAGATAATCTTATCTAATTATTCTACCCGTTTATCGCCAGACTTTCTCACTGCCTATTTAAGACCTTCTTCAGCGCAGTCATAATAATGAACACATACACCATTCCTATACATGCAGTGATGAACTGATACACAGAAAATGTGGTCTGGAATACACTCAACTTACCTCTTAATTTACTCTCTTCAGGAATAAAGGCAGGAAGGAGCCAGAGCGAAATGGTAAGTCCCATGAATACTCCCTTCGCCAGAGCTGAAATAACAGCTGTAATGATATTTTTCAAGGTAATCACAGGCTTTCCCTCTGCCATCATATTCTTTTTCATCAGGAAGTTTACAGCAATTGCAAGAACTATATTCCCCAACATGATAAAAGGAATAATCAAAGGCACAGCCGTCATGACCGGTGATGCCGCAATCAGATATGCAGTTATCGGGGTGATCACACTAAGGATTATCCCGCAGGGAAGATTAACCGTCAGAACAGCCAATACTATGCAGGTATTGATTATCGGTCCGGTGATAAAGATGCTCAGATTCTTAAAGAACTGGCTGATGATGCATATCGCCAGTAGGATTGCTGTTGTAGCAATCTGTTTTGCCCCAAATTTGTTTACTTTTTCCATATTTTTCTCCCATTCTCGCTAATTTCTAAACATTATATAAAATGATAGCACATTTGACACAATTCTGTTGCGGAAACACTTTAAATTTGTTATTTTATTAAAGGAAATTTTTATCATTTTGGTAAAAGGGAGTAGTTAACATACTTATGTATGCAACGCTGTTCGTCAGTACGGGAGGCATCTCCCCGGACACGTTATAGATAACGAGACTTTTACTGCATTCAATGGCAGTATCAGTCTCTTTTTTTCTGCCGGAAAGGAAAAAACATGTTAAAAACACTAGCAATCATCTTATTCGTCGGAATGTACGTGGGGCTTATCCTATTCCCCAAGCGCAGAGCGGTTATTGCTCTCTGCGTTGCAGCAATCTACGTAATATCCGGTATTCTTCCCTTTGGAAAGGTTCTGGGAGTCGTGGACTGGAACGTTCTTCTTATGATATTCGGAACGCTCCTTCTGGTAGACTATTTCATTGAATCCAAGATGCCCAATCTTATCGCTGAGAAGCTCCTGGATCTGGCCCCCAATGTAATGTGGGTAACGATCTTCATGTCGCTGTTCTCAGGTATCATCTCAGCCTTTATTGACAACGTGGCAACTCTTCTCATGGTAGCCCCCGTTGGTCTCGCGATCTGCAAGAAGCTTAAGATCAATCCTGTTCCCATGATCATCTCAATCGCCGTATCATCTAACCTTCAGGGCGCAGCAACTCTGGTAGGTGACACTACCTCAATTATGCTGGCAGCCAAGGCCTATGCGAATATGGACTTTATGGATTTCTTTTGGATGGACGGAAGACTTGGTATCTTCTTTGCCGTTGAGCTGGGCGCTCTTCTTACCGTGCCTATCATGATGATCCTTTTCAGAAAAGATAAGGAACCTGTTGAGTCCACAGAGAAGACCGTCGTTACAGACTATGTTCCCACCATTATGATGGTTGCCCATGTTATTCTTCTTATGGCAGCATCCTTCATTCCTGATAAGCCAGAGATCACCAACGGTGTTATCTGCCTTGGTTGCAGCCTTATCGGTATGGTTTGGGAATACTTCAAGGATCATGATGTAGATCGTATCAAGAGAGTTGTCAAGAACCTTGACTATGACACAGTGCTCCTTCTTACCGCTCTGTTCATGGTAATCGGCGGAATCACCAATGTAGGTCTTGTTGATGACCTTGCTAACCTCATTGTATCTGCAGGCGGCAACAACCTTTTTGCTCTGTTTACTATTGTAGTATGGGGATCAGTACTGATTTCCGCATTTATTGACAATATTCCTTATGTAGCAACAATGCTTCCCGTACTTAAGGGAGTTACCGCTGCCCTGGGAGTTAACCCTTGTCTACTCTACTTTGGACTCCTCTGCGGCGCAACTCTTGGCGGAAACATCACTCCTGTTGGTGCCAGCTGCAATATCGCAGGTGTAGGAATGCTGAGAAAAGAGGGTTATGAAGTAAGCTTCAAGGACTTCGCCCGCATCGGTATCCCCTTCACTCTTGCAGCAGTTATAGGCGCTTATGTGTTCCTTTGGGTACTCTGGAGATAAAATTTCAGCTTTACAAACATTCTGATATTCTTATACACTATTTATATTCCGATAATATATATTTAATATTTCGTTGTTATAATAAGGCTAGGTTACTATAGGCTTAGTTTATATATAAGAATGCAGGATGCATCGATGAAGGACCTCACCAATAAGGACTCACTCAGCGAATATGTAAAAACTCATATTGATGAAGCCATATCCAGCGGATGGATCAAAGTCTACTATCAGCCGGTTGTCCGCTCTATAACGGGACAACTATGCAGTGCCGAATCTCTGGCAAGGTGGATTGATCCTGAAGTTGGATTTTTAGCGCCCGACAAATTCATCGGTGCCCTTGAAGAATCCGGCGAAATATTCAAGCTGGACTGCTATGTGGTCAAACAGGCCTGCCGTGACATTCGCGATAAACTCTCCAAGGGACTTCCTGCTGTGCCTGTATCGGTTAATTTCTCCCGACTTGACTTTATTATGTGCGATATGCTGGATGTGGTTGAAAAGGCTATCGCCAAATACGATATTCCCAGGGACTATCTCCATTTTGAAGTAACTGAGAGCATGATCGCCAAGGATGAAGACCTCATGAAGGATGTCATAGACAGATTCAGGACAAGAGGCTATGAGATCTGGATGGACGACTTCGGAAGTGGCTACTCTTCCCTTAATCTGATAAAGGATTACTCCTTTGATCTTCTTAAGATGGACATGGCATTTCTGTCCAATTTAGCAGAAAAATCCAAGATAATTCTGCGCTCTACGGTTGTAATGGCCAAAAATCTTGGCATCAAGACCCTCTGTGAAGGTGTAGAGACCAAGGAGCAGGTGAAATTCCTTAAATCTATAGGCTGCGGTAAGCTTCAGGGCTACTACTACGGTAAGCCCCAGCCCCTGGATGATCTGATGCTGAGCCTTAGCGAAAAAGGTATCACCATGGAAGAACGTCAGTGGAGAGCTTATTATGAAGCTGCCACCATCAATGTAATTGACACAGATGCTCCGCTACAGATCATCGAATATGATGGAAATACCTTCCATACACTTTTTATTAACGACGCCTTCAAACATCAGATCTCGGTTATTACCGAAGACAACTATGAGCTTGATAAAACAATATTCAGCGAGAACTCTCCCCTTATGAGCAAATTCAGGCAGTTCGCCAACAAAGCCATAAGAAGTAAAAGTAATGAGAGCTTCTATTTTACCGATAAAGGTAATTATTACTTGTTAAAGGGAATGTATCTCGCCGAGAATCAGGACAGATATCTTTTTAAGACGCAGATTACAAACATTTCTATGGATCAGAACACCACTGAGCGTGATAGACTGGATTTCCGTTTAAGAGAGCTTAACAACCTCTATGAGGTTGTACTTCTCATGAATATCAGCGCAAATACCGTATATCCCCTCCTTGGCGGATATATCTACATGACTGAGGAAATGAATGAGTTCATGACGATGAAGGCCGTTTACACATCCTTCTCTTCTACATTTGTTTATCCTGATGATCAGTCTGATTTCCTTGAGTTCATGAACTTTGAAACAATGCGCGAAAGACTGGACAAAGCCGACAAAACCTATGCTCAGAAGGCCTTCCGCATCAAACAGGCTGATGGCTGCTACCAATGGCGCATAATTTCCATTATGCCCATTCCCGGAACTGCCTATAATGAGTTCTTATACGGAATAAGCACTATACCTGATGAAATAGCTCATTTATTAGATAACGCCAGTTATTTAAATTTCAACTGTAGTGGCACCGAAACTGATGCATTGGTTGAGGAATACGCAAGATTATGGGCTACTCTTTCAAATAATTCATCCCATAAGCTGTTCTGGAAAGACAGTAACCGCCGTTTCAGAGGTGTCAGCAAATCCTTCCTGGAATTCTATGAAATGGAATCCCTGGATGAAGTTATCGGCAAGACAGATGAAGAAATGCACTGGCACGTTGATGACGGGCCTTATCAAGGTGATGAGCTGGATGTAATCGGCAAGGGAAAATTTGTTGTAAATGCCCCGGGACAGTGCATCGTAAATGGCGTTGTCCACAATATCATCTGCAACAAAATGCCCATTTATGATAAGGGCAAGATTATTGGCCTTGTGGGAAGCTTTGCCGATGTAGATCAGGAAATCTACCGTGTCAACAAGCTCCTGGCTCCTTCCAAGCTTGATAATATGACCAGACTCATGAATAGTAAATTCTTCCTGGCCACCATGGTCGACTACGCTATGCAGTACAACGATGCCGGCAAAACCTATGGTTTTATCATGCTTCATAATGCCAATCAGAAGCGAATCGAAGATACCTACGGCAGTAAATTCGGTGTAAAAGTCATTCGTGAAATAGGTGAAAAGATAATCCAGGTCATCGGACAAAAAGCGGTTGCGGCCCGTACCAAGGAGGCCTATTTCGGAGTCATTATTTATATAGATTCCAAAAAGAAACTGGAACAGCTCACCAGAGATCTGGTAAGCAACGTGGAGTCAATAAACTGCGTCGACAGCAAGAGCGTAACAATAAAATGTCCTGCTGCCTGTCTCCTTCGAACCGATGAAAATGTCAAGGATGAGACCATATATCAGATGACGATAGACCTTCTAGATAAACAAGAGGGTATCGCCCCGGAAGAGAATGAATAGAATTATCACGATAAACAGAAAGTGGCTGCTCAGATCAAACTGACGACAGCCACTTATTTTGCCATAAATTATAAACTATAGAATTAGTTGATGCCCACAAGGTTCCAGGTATCCGAAGGAACGATTCCGATGTAGGTCTTGCCTCTGTTCACGCTGATCTCATTGCCCTCGGCGCTGTAATAATGTGTGATTCCGGTTTCACTGCCCTTCGACCAGGTAATTGGAATGGCCTTGCCGTTGGTGATGTAATAACCACTTCCGGAACCGATAACATTGTAAGTAAGATAACCGTTGGGATCAAGCTGTGTAAAGGATACATTCTGAAGGATAACATTCTTGAAGGTAAGTACCTGACCATCCTCAGCATCCTTGTGTATAGAACCGTATTCATAATAATCATAGGTTCTTGTGCCGGCATTGAACTGGAGCCTGCTCTTATTGTGCGGAAATACGCTTCCAAGCTCAACGTTGTTGGCAACGGTATTGCCGCCAAGATCAGTATCGGCGCCGTTAAATACGAAGTGAGTTCCTCTCTCCGGTGCCTGTACATAATTGGTTGAGATCTTGCTCTTGGCAAAACGGCTTGTCAGCTCTGTTCCAAATACGTACTCGGTAAACTCTCTTGGCTTGCCGTTCTTGACTCTGGTGAAGCCTCCGCTGATATGAGCGGCATAGGGCTGAGCCAGATAGGTATTGATATAGAATGGGCCGCCGTCATGAATAAGTACAGCGTTGTACTCATCCGCAAGTATCACATTAGTTGTTCTCACACTGCGGATACTTCCTGTCTGCTGAAGCACTCCCCAATCCTTGTATAAGCACATAAGCCTGGTAATACGTCCGTTGGCTGTGCTGTTCATCATCTCGTACACGATGTCTGCCTCAGCGGTACCATAATGTGCAAGAGCTGTCTTCTCATTGTCCACCATGATGGCAACAGGCCTCTGGTTAATGATCTCGTCCCTGACCTCAAGTCCTGTAAGTTCATTGGTGCCCGCATATGCGGTGGTTGATACGGTCAGAACGCTGATAACTCCCACTGCTGCAGCTAATAATCTTTTAAATCTCATATTTTCCCCCTTTTTATACAGTTTTCATACCCTCATACATCATATCATACAAAATATTCGTTTGTATCTACTCTATGATCTCTTTCTTCTCTCTTTTATCCATCAGAACACCGATGATGGTGCCTATCAGAACACCTGCCACGGTGCCGACCCACAGATTGGATATAGTGATTCCCATGATGAATCCGGCGATCATGCCGATTATGACGTACAGACCGGTCCAGGAGGTCTTCTGCTTCTTCATGGAGTAGTAGACATCTCCGTCCTGGGACTTTCTCCATACATAGCCTGCTTTCTCAAGGCTGCGGATACGATGCTCGTTATCATGCCTGCAGACTGTGCTGATCTCCCTGATATTCTTAAATCTGAATGCAAATCTGGACATTGCATAAAAGATCTCAACGCCAAAAGTCGCTCTGTCATATTCCTTATCAAGGTCCGCGCTAAAATACACCTCGTCGTGGAAGCTCGCCTCTTCAAAGCGAAGTGTTCCAACCTGCTTACGATCCTCTGTCTTAAGGCAGATGCTCCACTCTTCTCTCCAGAGATTATCGTGGTCCTTTGGCTCTATATAAAAATGTTTAGTCTCAAGCGGAAAACTTAACTCACCCATGTATATATCCCCCAATTATGTTAATGTAGTAGTCGTCCCACTATTTTAACATATCCGCAGGATTTCAGTCTATCCCTTTAACCATGGGCACTACGCTGCCTCCGTAGGGGATGACATATACTCTTTTGCCAGTAAAATCCACTCCCTTGATAAACTCAACAGGATCTGTATATGCGGTCATTCCCATGGGCTGTGTGGTGTCGTTGTCTATTGTTGTAAGTGTACGGCAGTTGCCCTTCTTGAGGTTCTCAACTGTAAGGTAAAAGATGAACCCGCCAATCGTAAAGTCTGCTCGAAGAGCCTCATCAAGTCTTCCTTCCTTGAGGGGCAAAAGCCAGGCGGTATAGTCGGGGGCGCCGCACCCCTCGGGGCACTTGGCCAGCCAAAGCATTGTGCCGCCCTCTTTCATGGCTCTCATACCGTTAAGCATACCTTTGCAGCCCTGATAGAGATTCATGTCTTTGGGGAATCCGCCACTGGAAACCAGGACGATATCTGCCTCGTAGTCTATCCATTTCTCATAGCATTTCTTCTGGAAAACGCAGCTGGCCTGCCATGCCTCGTACAGTGAACCGCCGAAGAGACCGCTGAATCGCCCGTTCGTGGAAACAACGATATTAATACTGTAGGCAACCTCCACCATAGCTCCTGCCTCGTTCATATCCTCATTGATGGGATTGTCCTGAAGAAGAGCACATCCAACTCTTGGGTCAGAGTGAGCTATATTGGGATCCAGGGCTCTGGAGTGGTTCTGCCTGATGGTCTCTCTGGAAGATACTCCCGGCAGAATATTCTTCCTGCCGCCGCCAAAGCCTGCCATCATGTGATGAACAGTTCCGCCCACCACAATAACCTTCCTGCCTATGACAAGCGGATTCACACGGACATCTGTACCTCTGGAGGTTCTTCCCACAAGAGTGCACTCCCCGTCGCAGTCATGATCCACCACAGTGACATTCTGATATAAATAGGAGCCGGCAATTATTTCCATTTCCTTGTCAGTAGATTTCCTATGGGTTCCCAGCGCTATGAGAACGCAGATATTTTCAAAAGGAACCTGCATATTCTCGTGAAGATAGTGTCCAAGCAGCGTTAAAATATCGCCCTGATGCATCCAGCTCCTGGTGATATCCGATACTATGATAGTAATCTTATCCTCCGGACCAATCTTCTCCTTAAGAGGCGCTGAAGCGATGGCTCCTTCCTCCACGCAGATGCGGAAAGCCTCTGCGGTATCCTCTATTTCCGGCATGGGATCGGGATTAAGAACTTCCACAGATTCTGCGCCCTTGATCTCAATATCCACTACCTCAGTTCCATACTTCATGCTAGCTGTATAATCCATAATCACACTCTCATCTCAAAAAAATAACCGACAAAACAATAAGTCCTGCCAAAACAACAAATGTAAGCAGATCTCCTGCCTTAAAAGGATATTCCTTATATCCGCTCTTGTACCCTCTGAGCTCAAAGCCTCGCATCTCCGCTGACATGGCGGAAATATCCACCTTCTTAAGGCTGGAAACCAGGAGCGGTACGCACAAAGGAGCGATCAGCTGGAGCTTTCTGAAGATATTTTTGGTGTCAAAGTCCACACCCCTTGCCTTCTGCGCATCCTGAATGTCGTGAAACTCAGTGGCAAAAATAGGCACAAAACGAAAGGCCGTAGTTACGATAAATGCGTATCTGTAGGGCAGGTGAACCCTTTTAACCAATGCATTGCACAGATCGTTCATCTGAGTGATGGCAAAAAGAAGCATCAGCGGCAGCATAGCTGCAATTACCCTAAGCGACAACAAAAGAGCACTCTTAAGGCCGCCTGTGGTAAAGAGAACAAATCCGCCGATAACAAGCAGTGGCTCTCCTGTTCTTACGAAAAACAGCTGAATCACAAACATGAGAAGTCCCAGGATCATCAGGTTCCTTGTAAGATACAATGCTCTTTTGGCAATTCCTGCTGTGGCGGATATCAGTAACATCAGCACAATAAAGCCAATCTCCGCGTATACATTGTTGCATATAATAGCGGCAATGCCATACATAAAGGCTGCAGCAAGCTTGGTCACAGGGTTAAGCCTGTGAAGGAAGCTATTACCGTGAACATAATTAAGAAGATTCACTTAGGGCCTCCTTTCCCGCTTCTTGCAAGCAGCGCATCCAGCATCTCTTCTACGGTAAATACGTCCTTGAATTCATCACTGAAGCGAAGCGTCAGCTCAGGAATCTGCGCAGGAAGGACTCTGGCCTTCTTGAGGACGTCCATATTCTTCATGATCTCATTGGTAGGACCCTGTCCGACAATGGTTCCATGGTTCAGGACCAGTACATGCCTTGCATAGGACTGAACCAGCTCCATATCATGGCTGACCATAAGAACTGTAATACCCTTCTTGCGATTAAGCTCAGTCACATAGTCCATGATCCGGATACATTCCAAATAATCAAGACCGGTGGTGGGCTCATCCAAAATAAGCAGCTCCGGTTCGCAGGCCAGGACACTGGCAAGGGCTATTCTCTGACGCTCACCGCGGCTCCTGGAAAAGGGAAACCACTCCGGATCCAGCTCGAAGGTCTTAATAACCTGCGCTGCCCGCTCCTCTATCTTATCCTTGGGTAGGCCCTGTACCTTCATGGAAAAAGCCACCTCATCCCTTACGGTGTTCTCACAGATCTGGCGATCCGGATTCTGGAAAAGGAATCCGCAGTCCCTGGCAAGAACGCTGGAAGGGGTCTTAAGGGTATCCTTGCCGTTAAGATATACATGTCCCCCTGTGGGATGTAAAAGGCCATTAATAAGACGGCTGATAGTACTCTTACCTGCGCCGTTTGCTCCGATGAGAGCTACAAAATCTCCCTTGGGCACATGAAAACTTAAATTGTCGATTATAGGTCTGTCCTCGGAGTATCTGAAGTCCACATTTTCAAAGCGTATCATCCCAGAATCCTCCTGACCATCTTCTCGGCATCATCCACCGTAAGAGTTATCTCGCCGTCATATACCTTCTCCTCTATGAGCCTTGAAGACAGCTCCGTAACTCTCGGCACATTTATGCCAAGTTCCTTGAATTTGGCTATGGAAGTAACCATATCCTTCGGTGTTCCGTAAAAAGCCACGTGGCCCTTCTCAAGGACCATCATATGTTTAACATACTCGCACAGGAGCATGATCTTTTGCTCAACAATAACAACCGTTATGCCTTTCTCCCTGTTGAGCCTTGTGAGAATCCTGAATATCTCACGGCTACTCTCGGGATCCAGCTCTCCGGTTGGTTCATCCAGAACTATAACTTCCGGTTCAAGAGCCAGCATGGATGCTATGGCAACCTTCTGTTTCTGTCCGCCGGACAGACTTGATATCTCTCTGTCCCTCAGATCCTCTATTCCAAGTTCCTTAAGGGCCTTCTGAAGGCGATCTTCTATCTCCTCATGAGGTACGCCGAAGTTCTCAAGGCCAAACAGGATCTCATCTTCAACAACGGATGCCACCATCTGTGAATCTATATCCTGAAAAACCTCTCCTACCTTCTGCGCAAACTCCTCTGCGTGGTGTTCTACAGTGTCCTTGCCGTCAATTATGACGCTGCCGTAGAAATCACCCTTGATCTTCTGCGGGATAATCCCGTTTAAAGCAAAGGTAAAAGTAGTTTTACCGGCACCAGAGGTGCCGGTAATTCCTACAAAATCTCCGTCTGCTATTTCAATATTAACGCCGTCCAAAGCGGCGGTTTTGCTGTTTTGATATTTAAATCCCAAATCCTTAACTGAAATCATTATTCTTCTTTGTTCCCCATAACTTTATTAACAGGAATGCTGAGTACAGTAACGATTACCATGTTCAAAAGTGCAGTAACAACGGTAACAATTGCCATGCTGACAAACTGTGCGCTTGGCATAGGCTTAGCATAGGTCAGGGCTGCAAGACCGATAAATGCAAAGCCGGAAAAAAGTGTTGCGATAAAGGTGCAGACAATAGGCTTGATGTACTTGGGCAGCACAAGTCTGATAAGAAGGCACATTGCGATGGCGCCTACTGTCTCAGATACAAGTCCAAGCCAAGGCATTGATGTACCGATCTGTGAGATCGCTCCTGAAATAAGGCCGATGGCTGCTGCCTCCTTGAGGTTGGGCTTAATAATGAAGATTGCAAGACAATAGGTTGCAATAAGGAAGTTGGGGTGCATGTTACCCAGGGCTATAACGCCTGCAAACATCCTAAGCACGATACCAACTGCCATCATAACACCTACCAGAATAAGATTTCTGGTGTTTGCCAGTCCCTTCTTTTCCTCAACCAGCACTTCTCTTTTTACGCTCTGAACATCCATTTTGAATCCTCCTTGCCATCTCGTGGCGAAAAATATGAATTGTTACAGGGAGCGTTTTTACATAAAAAAACCTGTCCCTGTATGCGCTACATACAAGGACAGGACTATTATCCTGCGGTGCCACCTTGTTTATCGGAATAACCGATCCCTCAGTAGAAAGCTACCACTTTCCCTACTCTGTAACGGGAGTTCCCGTCGAATACTACTTAGTGCATGCCCGATACGTGCAAGCCATTTCGCTTCGCCCTCAAAAGACCATTCCTTCATCCATCCACTGCGTCCTCTCACCACCGGACACTCTCTGTAGGCTTCATAGAAGAAGTACTCTTCTTTCTCACTGGTTTAACACATTGTAGCACTAAAGCGTGTCCTAGTCAACTACGATTATCTGACCACCGGTTCAACTCTACGGGCAATTACTACAGCAAGTGCAAGCTTTAGCAGATCGGGTATGATGAAGGGGAACACGCACCAGCCAAGAACTGTGATCAGTCCCACCTCTCCGCTACTCTGCATATAGACATGCATGAACCAGGCTGTTCCAAAGGCATAGCAAACTGCAAGTCCAAGAACAAGCGATGCTACTTTAATAACAATTTTTTTCTTGAATAATTTCGTGAACAGGATATAAATGAGGCCAATAAACAAAAATCCCAAAATGTATCCGCCTGTATTTCCAAGCAGTATTCCGATACCTCCGCTAAAGCCTGCAAAAACCGGTACTCCAACAGCTCCAAGCAGCACATATACTAATATTGCAATGGTTCCTCTTTCACCTCCGAGAAGTAACAATACAAAAAATACTGCAAATGTCTGAAGTGTAAACGGAACTGCCGTCGGGATACTTATCCAGGAACATATGGCTATAAGCGCTGCTCCAATCGCAACATATACCAGATCCAATACTTTCATTTTTTCTCTTGTCTTTACTACATTCTCACTACTCATGATGTCTGATCCTCCAAGAATTATTAAATCCAGATATGAAGGTAGCATAACCAAAAAAGATTGTCAACCATATCTGCTTTTATGGTTGACAATCCAATATTCTCTCAATTATTCTCGCGATCAGCGCATTTTTGGTAATTGTGGCTTGGCCGGGAGCAAACAGGCTGGATGCCCTTTCTTTTACATCTTTGGGAAAAGCGCTTATGTCCGAATCAAAGTTTATTCCTATGCCTGCGACTATCCACTGCAAAGTATTACTATCGAATTCGCTTCCTGCCTCCAGCAAAATGCCACATATCTTCTTACCCTCAACATATAGGTCATTGATTCCGTCAATATAGGACTCTATGCCGGTAAGCTCCTGTATGGCACTTATCACGGCGCCTCCCACAAAGGAAGTAACGGCTCTGCTGTCTGTGCTGGAGAGCATTTCCGGTTTTAAAATAATGCTCATATACAGGCCGCCTTCAGGAGAGTAGAAACTATGGTCCTGCCTGCCTCGCCCACCGGTCTGTGTCACAGCAACAATGACTGTTCCATGTTTCCCGCCCTTCATAGCCAGTTCTTTTGCCTTGTCATTTGTGGATTCAAGGCTGTCATAAACAAGAATCTCTGCTCCGTTAAGTTCCTTGGGCAAACCTGCCAATATTCCTTCGGCAGATATAATATCGGTGCTGCCCTTAAGCTTATAACCTTTGTTGCTTATTGCCTCTATATCATAGCCTTTTTCCCGAAGATCTCTTATGGCTTTCCATACAGCATTTCTTGAAACACTGCATTGGCCCGCCATTTCTTCTCCGGAAATGTAAATATCTTTATTCGATTCAAGTATAAACAGCACTTTTTCAGATGTGCTCATATTCTTCTCTCTTCCGCCCTTTCAGGTAGTTATCTTACTTTTTAAAGTTTTTTAATATCATTCACCCTTACGACCTGCATTGTCAATATACTTTTAGCGCCAATTTTAGCCGATCTCTCTCATTAGATTAACCATCTCGATGGCTCCCTGGGCGCACTCAAATCCCTTGTTTCCTGCCTTGGTGCCCGCTCTCTCGATAGCCTGCTCAATGGTATCGGTGGTAAGTACGCCGAACATTACGGGAATCTTGGCATTTAATCCAACCTGAGCAATTCCCTTGGACACCTCGGCGCAGACATAGTCATAATGAGATGTTGCGCCTCTGATGACAGCTCCCAGACAGATGATAGCATCATATCTACCCGTATCAGCCATCTTGCCTGCGATAAGCGGAATCTCGAAGGCTCCGGGAACCCATGCCACATCAATATCCTCTTCATTTACATTCTCACGCTTAAGGCCATCGATTGCGCCTCCCAGAAGCTTGGAAGTAATAAACTCGTTGAACCTTGCAACTACAATACCCACCTTAATGTCCTTGGAAACCAGCTTTCCTTCATATACTCTCATTTTCATATCCTCCTTATACTCCAAGAATGTGTCCCATTCTGGCTTTTTTGGTTTTCAGGTAAAAAACATCGAATCTGTTGGCGTCTATTTCTATGGGAACCCTCTTATTGATCCTCATTCCGTAGTCTTCCAGCTGATAGACCTTGTCCGGGTTGTTGGTAAGAAGCTCCAATGAGCGAACCCCAAGGTCACGTAAGATCTGGGCGCCAACGTAGTATTCCCTCATATCTCCCGGGAATCCCAGAGCCAGGTTGGCATCCAGCGTATCCATTCCTCCGTCCTGGAGCTTGTAGGCCCTAAGCTTATTCACAAGGCCGATTCCTCTGCCCTCCTGTCTCATGTACAGTAGGATTCCACGGCCGTTTTCTGATATCATTTGCATTGCCTTATCGAATTGCTGACCGCAGTCGCATCTCATGGAGCCGAATACGTCCCCTGTAAGGCACTCGGAATGCACACGGCACAGCACATCTTCGCCATCTCCCAGATCGCCGCTTACCAGCGCCACGTGGTGCTCTCCGTTTATCTTGTTAATATAGCAATGAGCCATGAAAAATCCATATTTTGTGGGCATATTAACCACTGAAACGCACTCCACCAGCTTGTCGTAGATCTTGCGATACTCAACGATATCGGCGATAGTGATCATGGTAAGTTCTTCCTCTGCGGCGAACTTTTCCAGCTCTGCACGTCTCATCATGGTTCCGTCCTCTGACATGATCTCACAGCACAGACCACACTCTTTTAAGCCCGCAAGACGCATGAGGTCAACCGTTGCCTCTGTATGTCCGGGTCTTACGATAACTCCTCCATCTCTTGCCACAAGAGGAAACATGTGGCCCGGCCTTCTGAAATCAGCTGCGTTTACGCCTTCTGAAACCATCATTCTGGCTGTAAGTCCGCGTTCTGCAGCAGATATTCCGGTTGTTGTCTCTTTATAGTCAACAGACACGGTAAAAGCGGTCTCGTGATTATCAGTATTTACGTCAACCATGGGAAAAAGTCCCATAACACCTGCTATCTTACTGCTGACAGGCATACAGATAAGGCCCTTAGCTTTGCTGGCCATGAAATTCACATTTTCCGTTGTGGCAAATTCTGCGGCGCAGATAAGGTCACCTTCATTCTCCCTGTCCTCGTCATCCATGACAAGGATGAGTTTTCCTTCCCGCAGGTCGTTAAGCGCTTTTTCCATAAGTTCTTTATCCATACATTACCTCCCAAAAATCTCTCTTTTCTCCGGATTGCGATAGAAATGCTCTTACATACTTGCCGATCATGTCGGTTTCAAGGTTCACGACACTGCCCGGGCGCTTGTCCTTAAGTATGGTCTGCTCCAGGGTGTGGGGGATTATAGACACGCTAAAAGAGCTTGTCGTCACCTTCGCCACTGTGAGGCTGATGCCGTCGATGGTTATGGAGCCCTTCTCCACAATTCCCTCTAGTAAAGCGTGCTCCGCGGTGATCTCATACCAGACTGCGTTGCCATCTCTCCTAGTGGCTTTGATCCTGCCGGTTCCGTCTATGTGCCCCGAGACCATATGCCCTCCAAATCGGCCGCCGGCTGCCATGGCCCGCTCCAGGTTCACACTGCTGTCGCTTCTAAGCTCACCAAGACTTGACCTTGAATAAGTCTCATTCATGACATCTACGGTAAAGCTCACTGCATCGAAACTAACAACCGTAAGGCATACACCGTTTACCGCTATACTGTCTCCGATACGGACATCCTCAAGCACCTTTTTAGCCTCAATGGTGAGCCGGCTGTTTGCACTGTTTCGGCTTATGGCTTTGACCCTGCCGATTTCCTCAATTATTCCTGTAAACACTGATAGCTCACCTCGTTTTCTATAAAAATATCCTTTCCTACCATGGATACGTTTCTTGGAATCAGCTGTATTGCCTTGCCCGGAATGTCTACGCCAAGGCCCTCCACAGGGCTTTTTGCCCGGCCTCCGAAGACCTTTGGAGCCATGAAGATCTGAAGCTCGTCAACAATCTGCGTCTTCAGAGCGCTGTAATTTAATGTAGCGCCACCTTCCAGAAGTATGCTGTCTATGCCTCTTGCCCCCAGCATTACCATAAGTACCTTGAGGTCTACGCAGCCGTCTTTTTCCGGGACTTTGAGAATCTCGCAGCCGTAGCCCTCAAGGGCACGCATTTTGTCAGGATTGCCCTTACAGGTTGCGATTATGGTCTTGTTATTGGCAGCATCCAGCACTACCTGAGAATCCAGTGGAATCGAAAGGTTGCTGTCACAGATTATTCTGATGGGATTCTTATTGATGTCGCTGTCCCTGCTGGTCAGAAGGGGATCGTCCGCTATGACGGTGCCGACACCCACCATGATTCCAGAGAGCCTGTTCCGAAGCTCGTGGACTTTTTTCCTGGAAGCCTCACAGCTGATCCACCTGGAAGCTCCGGTGCGGGTGGCTATCTTGCCGTCAGAGGTCATGGCGTATTTCATGACAACATAGGGAAGCCCGGTGATTATATATTTGTTGAAGACCTTGTTGAGGCTCTTAACTTCCTCTTCCATAACCCCTACGGTTACGTCTATTCCATGGTCCTTGAGAATCTTGACACCCTTACCTGCCACGATGGGATTCACGTCCAGTGTTCCCACAACAACTCTTGCTATGCCGCTTTCGATAATGGCCTCAGTACAGGGCGGTGTCTTACCGTAGTGGCAGCAGGGTTCCAGCGTCACATAGATTGTCGCCCCCTTGGGATCCTCGCTGCAGCTTTTCAGAGCATTGCGCTCTGCGTGGAGCTGCCCGTAGCGTTCATGATACCCCTCACCGATGATGCGGCCGTCCTTGACTATAACCGCTCCCACCATTGGATTGGGATTAACGTAGCCCGCTCCCTTCTTAGCCAGTTCAATGGCTCTTTTCATATAAAACTTGTCGTTCATACCCTTCCTCCGAATAAAAAACGTGCCTTGAATACACCTATCCAAGACACGTCAAAGCCTCTTATAATAAAAAATCCCTGAGAATATAAATATTCTCAGGGACACTTATCCAATAAGCCACACCTCTTCTCTCATCCAGACTATACTGTCGGCTTCGGAATCACACCGAATCATGCCACTAAAGGCTCGCGGGCTGTACCGCCGGTAGGGAATTACACCCTGCCCTGAAGATAGTTTATTCAATTGCTTACAATTGTAGTGGACGCTTAGCTTTCTGTCAACAATTTTTGCCTATGAAATACTTCAAATAATCGTACCTTTACATTCGATTAGGAGTCTATAAACAAACTTTTAAAGTTCGATAAACATTGCGTTACTATTGATATGGTAACCATTTTCGGCTAAAATATGATTGAATCATATTTTAGCCGAAAGGATTTATCATGAGATATATCGAAAGAGATCTTAAATCCAAGATAATAGAACTTAACAAAGAGTACTCAGCCATCCTGATCACAGGTGCAAGGCAGGTTGGGAAGAGCACATTGTTCGAAACCATCATGAAAGAACAGAGCGAAGAAAGAGAAGTCGTCACATTAGATGACCTGGAGGCTCGTGCCCTTGCCAAAAAAGATCCTGCAATGTTTTTGCAGATCCATGAACCACCTGTCATGATTGATGAAGTGCAGTATGCTCCTGAGCTCTTTTCATATATTAAGATTGCAATAGACAAAGGTGCTGCCCCGGGATCATTCTGGCTTACAGGCTCACAGGCCTTCAAGCTCATGGACCTGGCCCAGGAGTCATTGGCCGGAAGAGTTGCAATACTCAGACTCCCTCCACTTTCGCAGCACGAGGCATATGGAAAGGATGACTCCAAACCATTTGCTGTTGATCTTAATGAACTTAAGAAACGTAAAAAAACACATGCGCCTGCTTCAATGGATGAAATATATGAACGCATTTGGATGGGCGGAATGCCTGGGCTTATCAGTGGAAAGTTTACTGACAGAGACGTTTACTACAGCAGTTACATCCAAACATACATCGAAAGAGATGTGAGCGACCTGATCCAGGGAGTAGATAAGCTCTTATTCCGGGACTTCATAAGGTCAGCCGCATCCAGGATAGGCGAGGTACTTAATATACACGCCATTGCCGGAGATGTCGGAATAAACGATGATACCGCTAAACGCTGGCTCCAGGTTCTTGAGAAGTCTGAAGTCATCACACTGCTAAGGCCTTATAGCAATAATCTGCTCCATAGAACAATAAAGACACCAAAGCTCTATTTCTTTGATACCGGCCTAGTGGCTTACCTGACCAAATACTCATCACCGGAGATTCTTGCAAACGGCGCCCTTGCCGGACACATCCTTGAGAACTACGTTGTCATGGAAATCATCAAATCCTATAAAAACGCAGCTAAGGATTGCCTCTTCTGGTACTACAGGGATAAAGACAATAAGGAAGTGGATATGATCCTTGAAAGTGATGGAATGCTCCATCCAATAGAAGTAAAAAGATCAGTCAATCCAGGCACTGAGCTGGTAGGCGCTTTTTCAATATTAGACAGGGCAACAACACCAAGAGGGTGTGGTGCAATAATCTGCATGCGACCTGAGCTTTCGGCTGTAGACAGTAGTAACCTGATTGTTCCTGTGTGGTATATATAAATTAAAAGAGCGGCTAAAATCTGATTGAATCAGATTTTAGCCGCTCTTTTTGAGTTCCTTTTTACAGATTCATGAAATTCTTTGATTCTTTCTATTCACCCAAACCTAAAAACACTAACAAGCACTATTCCACACAGCACTCCCACCAGCAGCCCCGTAAAATGCCCAATCGAATCAATCTTCTTCGATGCCGTCATAGCCACTAACAGCACTATCGTCGGAACCAGCGATTTTAACCCGCTAAATCCGAATACGGTAAATGCTATGACCATATATATGCCCAGTAACCCGCATATCACTCCGGATGCTCCGATAGAATAGGTAAACGGGGCTTCTTTTTTATGAATTCTTGCAGATAACAGTCCACCTGCGATCATTATCAAGCCATAGCACAAGGCATACAGCCCTGAATACAGGATATGTTCCATTGCGCAGCCTATGTTGTAGAGAGAATACATATTACAGACAAGGTGCATTACTTCACGTTGCGTGAAAGCACTTGTAACAACTCTATATACCTGCTTATTCTGGATTGTTGTCATATATGATGAACCAAGCTGTTCTATATCAAGCTTCTTTAGATTCACAAGTGCAAATATCAATATGTTAATTGCTATGATTCCTGTCGTAACAGGATAATTAAGTAGTTCCATCATGTCCCCTTCTCAACATAATCCAATATCCCCATCATCGACGCATAGGCCAGATCATACTCTTTTCTCCCAAGCGCTTTGTACTTCTCCGCGGTCTTCTCCATGAGGGCAATGGCAGTCTCCCAGTCCTCGTCAGACATCTCAGCCTTTGGCTTATCCAGTGTCTTGGCGAAGGACCATAGGTCATTGCATATATTGTAAAAAAGCTTCTGTTGCTCCATATTCTGCTCCTGAATTCCCATCCTACTGCTCATATTTTATATTATGTTTACTCGCCTTTTCTTTTACCATCCTTTTCTTCTGATAAACTCGGCAAGATTCCTGCCGTAAACCTCTGCGCCAAGAAGGTTTGGATGAAGGTTGTCAAGATAATACTCGCTCAGATGAGGAACAAGAGTAAATCCGTCCAAAACAGTTACATTCTTATAGCTACCGGCAGTTTTCTTTATCATATCGCAGTAGCTTACAAAGTTATCATAGTCTGCAGGATTATCCCCTCTCCATATGGGAGAGATACACAGAATGGGAATCTCGCTTCCGTAGATTTCAGTCAAAGTATCGTAATACTCTGTAATATCCGATGTTTTGGCAGGGTCATGATTATTGTTGGTACCCATTGCTACGATGATCTTGTCCGGAACATATCCAGGCATAGACATTAAGGATTTCTTGTCATAAATGTATCCGCCAATTCCCTGATTGATAACATCGTAGTCCAGTATCCTGTTTGCTACACTTACATAAGTCTGAGCGGAGCGCAGTGGCCCGAAGCCCTGAGTGATAGAATCACCAAGCCAAAGCACGCGCGTATTTTTCTCAGGTCTTTTTGCCTCTGAGTTGATTTCAAAATTTCTGATAAGGGCAGTAGCATCCGCCGGAAGATAGATCACAACGCTCTTTTCACCCTCAGGCATATCCCATTCTATATGTCCCTCAACATCAATATCTTTGACATATACGATACTATTCACAAGTCCGTCAATGGAAAGTTCAAAGGAATCATGGGATCCGACCCAGATGAGCTTGTAATCAAAAGAAACCTTCGTCGCGTCCGTTATCATCTCGATGGTCTTGGCAGTAGACGCCATGCAGCGATCGTACCAGAAATCAAATGCTCCCTCAAAATAATTCATCTGCTCATCGCTGTACTGAAATGCCTGCAGATAACCGTCATTGGTATCAGCAAAACTATATGCTCCGAAATAAAAATTTTTTAACTGTTCATTATTAAATTGTATAGTATTCCCCATTTATTATTGCCTTCCTTTTTTAGTATTCAACATCAAATATAGCACATAAAGAAAAGCCCTGTCTAAGCAAGGCTTTTCCTGAATAGTTCAAATCATCACTCCTGCACTGTTTATCTGCATGTTATATTAGGTGCATCATATATGGAGGTATCTTTATGACTCCATCCGCTTCTGAATAGCCCTTAGGGTGCACTATTATCTGCTTATCAATTCTTTTCTTAAAGAGTTCTTTGAATGTTCCAAGTGATGATGTCGTGTAATTTTTTGATGATTTTACTTCTATAGGGCTGATTTTAAACTTTGTCTTGCTCTCATTCGAGATAATGAAATCTATTTCAATATCATTCCTATGCTTTTCCTTGCTGTATCTTGTGTAAAAGAAAAGCTTACGACCTGATGCTGTAATCATCTGCGCTATCATATTCTCATAGAGCATTCCCTGATTAAGTGACAGTTTTCCATCCATTATCTGCTTATAAAGCTGTTCATCCATGATTTCATTCTCACTGAATGCATGGCTGACCAATAATCCTGTATCTCCCATATAACATTTTACATAGGATTCATTTTTATTTAATGCCAGGCCAACGTTCGGATCATTACATTTATAACAAAGATTACATATCATGGAATCGCCAAGCCAGAACAAGGGCTCATCATAGCGATCAAAGGTTCCATTATTACTATCCACTTCACTTAAAACAACCCTTTTTTCATGCGTTGACAAAAAGCCCGGGATATTATCAAAAATAGCTGAGACCTTTGATTTATATTTCTTTGCTGCCTTTTTGATATCATCTTCATAGAGTGCAAGAATATCCCTCTTTTCTACATCGGCAGCATGGAAATCCCTTCCATTTTTCTTATATGCTACTATTGCCTGAGGCATTCCACCAACCAGCATATACTCCATAAATAAGCGCATAGCCTTATTATGCATCTGCCTATCAAGCGGCTGCCTTTTCTCAAAACATTCCCTTATATGATCCAGAAGTATTTCTTCGCCAATGTATACCATGAATTCCTCGAAATTTACCGGATACATTTGCATTTTCCGCTCTTCTGATGGAATTGTTATGTTCTCTACGTTCTCTTTAATTGATATCAGCGAGCCTGTTTCAATGTAGTCATATCTTCCATCAGCGACAAGATATTTAATTGCTTCCCTGGCCTTTGGAAATTTCTGTATTTCATCAAATACTATCAGAGATTCTCTGGGGTACAGCCTTGTGTTATATTCAAGCGTCAGTGTCTGAAAGAAAACGTCCAGATCATCAAGGGATTCAAAGGCATCTTTTATCTTTTTCTTAGCCTTATTAAAATCAATGAGAATATAGGATTTATACTCATTCTGAGCGAATTCTTCAGCAACTGTTGATTTTCCGATTCGTCTGGCACCTTCGATCAGTAATGCCTTCGTCCCATTTGTCTCTTTCTTCCACTCAGCTATCTTAAAATAGATATTTCTTTTAATTTCCATAGCTCACTCCCTGTCAATAATACGCAAGGTTATTTTTTGTGATACTTACCACAGTGCGCAAACTAATATTAACACATTATCACTCCAGTGCGCAACGTATTTACAAAACAACTAGCTGACAATAAAAGCAACTATTAAGAATTACTTAATAATTCAGAGAGAAAGAAACAGGGATGTTTCACGAGATGTTATTCACAACAACCTTCAGTTATAATTATGCAGGTTATGCACAGCTTATGAAGTGCTTAACGACCAATTTAAACTATTAGGACTTACTTTCTACTGCCTTTTTGATAAAAAGAAAATCACTGCACACAGCCTAGGCAGGCCATCGCGCAGCGATTTTGTTCAATATGAATTGGTCGATGCGTTACTTTCCAGTAAAACGCACGATAAAAAAAGAGGAAAATCTGGATGCAGCATACGAACCACTC
Organism: Butyrivibrio sp. DSM 10294; assembly: GCF_028539135.1. NCBI lineage: Bacteria > Bacillati > Bacillota > Clostridia > Lachnospirales > Lachnospiraceae > Butyrivibrio > Butyrivibrio sp. DSM 10294. The sequence continues at coordinate 24,761 of NZ_JANSWL010000061.1, forward strand.
ATGAAACTTGCTTCTAATATGCATTTCACAGTCTAAGCCGAATAGATTATGGCTGCTTCGTTGCATAAGTGCATATGATGAGTGTCAAATGTAAGACGTTTAGTATGCGTGAAGTTGTTGCTAATAGTCTTGAGAAAGATGAAAAAGCATACGAAAGAGAATGATAATGAAGCTTTCATATGCACAAGAATGCAAAATGGTATAGATATTAGGGATTATACTCATCTAAAGGCATATTAAGAACCTCTATTTGATTACTTTCGTATG
>NZ_JANSWL010000062.1:0-120854 GCF_028539135.1 Butyrivibrio sp. DSM 10294
ATATCCCATGCGCAAGCAGTAAGACCCCTTAGAGAGTATGAGGTTAGATAGGCACAAGGTGTAAGCACGGTAACGTGTTCAGCTGATGTGTACTAATAGGTCGAGGGCTTATCCAACGAATAGTTGGTATAGGAACAAAGGAAAAATGGATTTAAGATAGTTCAGTGTTCGGTTTTGAAGGTACAAACATTCCTCCTTAGCTCAGTCGGTAGAGCATTCGGCTGTTAACCGAAGTGTCGTTGGTTCGAGTCCGACAGGGGGAGCTATAGTATAGACATATGACTTTATGAGTACTATACTAGAGATAGACTGTTACTAGAAGTTGAAACGGTCTGATGCGGCTCCGTGGTCAAGCGGTCAAGACATCGCCCTTTCACGGCGGTAACACGAGTTCGATTCTCGTCGGAGTCACTTTCAGGAGATTTAGCTCAGTTGGTTAGAGCAACCGGCTCATAACCGGTCGGTCCCGGGTTCAAGTCCCTGAATCTCCACTCGATTTTTGTTTTTACAAAAATCAAACCCAGTATAAATTTGGGGTCTTAGCTCAGCTGGGAGAGCATCTGCCTTACAAGCAGAGGGTCACAGGTTCGAGCCCTGTAGGCCCCACTTGTGCGATATGCATGATGCATATCGCATATTTTTTACCACAAATTAATATGGTAAATGCCGGCGTGGCGGAACTGGCAGACGCCCGGGACTTAAAATCCCGTGGGTAGCGATACCCGTACCGGTTCGATCCCGGTCGCCGGCAGTAATTATGTATGGCTGTAAACTTAGAGTTTATCTGAGTTTGCAGCTTTTTTATGAGAGGAAATTTCTCCGAAATTCCTATATCATAAAAAACGCTCCGCTAAGGATGCGCACCTCGTGGAGATGATGTTTATTGCTTCGCAATACCGCTCGGGCGCGAAAGAGTCGCGGGCGACTCTTTGTTCTATTAAATCAAAAGTGGGACAGATTGATGCTGGCGTCATAACAATAATAATGAAATGTGTTATAGATTGTAATAAGTGGCTCATAAAATGTGTGAAGTATGATTGAAGTGCCTATTTTTTTGTGATAGCATTATTTTGGAGGTTGACAAAATGTATTACAGAAGAAAGATAGATGACTATCTAAATAATTGGAAAGCAGATCCTGAGCATAAACCTCTGATAGTAAAAGGCGCAAGACAGATTGGAAAAACCGAATCAATCATGCATTTTGCTGAGGGAAATTATGAAAATGTTGTATATATAAACTTTGCTTTAGAGAAAAAATTTATGCAAATCCTTGCAGATGGATATGATGTGGAAAGCGTAATAAAGAATTTATCATTAGCTGATCCATCTTTAAAGTTTGTGCCTGGCAAAACCATTATTATTTTTGATGAGATACAGGAAAACCCTGATGTTGCAACAACGCTCAAGTCATTTAGGATAGACGGTAAATATGATGTTATCTGTAGTGGCTCCATGTTGGGAATAAATTATAAAAAGATTCATAGTAACAGTGTTGGCTCAAAAACGGACTATGAGATGTATTCTATGGATTTTGAAGAGTTTCTTTGGGCAAAAGGTTATAGCCAGGAACAGATTGATTCCATATTATCGCATATGCTTGAGATTAAGCCATTTAATGACAATGAGCTTACTGTCTTTAAGAGTTTATTCCTGGATTACAGTGTGCTTGGAGGAATGCCGGAGGTCGTAAAGTTATATATTGAGTCTGGAACATTCTCAGGAACACTTGATGTACAGGAGCAGATCAGGCTTGATTATGAAGAGGACGTAAGAAAGTACGCGGAAGGTCTTGATCAGACAAAGATAATAAGTGTTTATAGAAGTATTCCTGCTCAGTTGGCCAAAGAAAACAAGAAGTTCCAATTTAATAAGCTTGGGAAAAATGCGAGATCAAGAGAATATACAGGATGTATAGAATGGCTTATTGATGCAGGCGTTATAACAGAGTGTAATTGCTTGCAGTATCCTGAACTGCCATTAAAGGGAAATATTGAGGAGAGTAAATATAAGCTATACTATCCGGATACCGGATTATTGGTATCCGCGCTGGATGAGGAAGCTCAGGAAGATCTTAGAGTTAATAAAAACCTTGGAGTGTATAAAGGTGCTTTATATGAAAATTTTGTGGCAGAGGCCTTTATTAAGCAGGGATTGGGACTTTTTTATTACAAAAAGGAAAATTCTACGTTGGAAGAAGATTTTTTTGTAAGAACTCAGAATGATCTTATACCTGTTGAGGTTAAGTCCAATAGTGACCAGTCAAAGTCTTTGTCTACACTCATTAAGAATGAGAATTACAGTGATATTACATATGGAATAAAACTAGGAGATTTTAATGTGGGACATGCAAATGATATATATACGTTCCCATATTTCTGTGCATTCAAGATGAAGGAATATCTGAAGAAAATAGTTAAATAATTATCAGACTTATACACTGTATAAAAAGAGGCTTAATGCTTTTAATGTGAAAGAAAGCTAAGTTGGAGCAGGAACTATTAACAGCTGATGAAATAAAGCGTCAGCAATTGCAGATGCAGCTTGACCAGGTAAACATGGAGCTGACTTTAAAGGATAATGATGCATATAGACGGCAGCATTCGACAGTCATCTAGTCTAAAAAGCCATTTAGCAGTATGAATTTCTGTTAAATGGCTCTTTTTCTGTTATAGTAAAAATATGTTTTTGTTGGAGGGTGTTCGATGAAGCTTATTGTTATAGATGTACAAAAAGGAATCACCGATGAAAGACTATATGATTTTGACGGATTCATAAGGAATGTGACAAATATCATTGATGCTGCAAGGAAGAATAATGTTGAGGTTATTTATGTTCAGCATGATGATGGCCCTGGAACTGGCTTCTCTTTTGGTGACAAGGATTTTGAGATAGCTGATCAGGTGGCTCCAAAGGAAAATGAGAAGATTTTCATAAAGACGATAAACAGCTGCTTTGGTAATAATGATCTTGCAAATTATCTCAGAGAATCCAAAGAAAAAGATTTGATGATAGTCGGATTGCAGACGAACTTTTGCGTTGATGCCTCTGTGAAATCGGCTTTTGAAAGAGGATACAAGGTAATAATTCCGAAAGGTACCAATTCTACTTTCGACAATGATTACATGGATAGAGAAACTACCTACAAGTATTACAACGATATGATGTGGCCGGAAAGATTTGCAAGCTGCATTTCTGTTGATGATGCAATTAAGATGATAGAGGATTTGCGATGAAGCTGGATAACATAGAATGGCTCTTTTTTGATGTCGGTTCAACTTTGGTAAGTGAGGAAAAGCCATTTTTACATAGATTACACGAAATTGCTGATGCTGTTAATGAACCTTTTGATGAGATACAGAATAAGGTTCTTCAGCTTTATAAGGAAAAGAAAAAGGGAGAACGAGTACTGATTCAGGAGTACGAAATAGAAAGACCTCGCTGGAGAAGTGAAGATGAGGAATTGTTTCCGGAGTCATATGAGTGCCTTGAGCGATTGAGTAAGAAATATAAAATTGGAGTCATTGCTAATCAGCTTCCGGGAACAGCAGCCAGATTAGAAAAACATGGTGTTTTAAAGTTTATAGATATTGTCATTGCTTCTGCAGAAGAAGGATTAGAGAAGCCTGATAGGAGAATATTTGAGCTTGCCTTATCAAGGGCTAATTGTAAACCTGAGAATGCAGTCATGATTGGAGATAGGGTTGATAATGACATAATACCTGCTAAGAAAATAGGTATGAAGACTGTTCGTGTGAAGCAAGGGATGTGGAAATACTGGGATGCTCTTGGCAAAGAGGAACAGGCAGATTTTGAGGTGGATGATCTGAACGAGGTAATAGAGCTGTTTGGATTGTCATGAAATCTTAATGGATTTTGCAATGAAGGATTATTGTTTGGTAAATAAGCTTGTTGACAACTATAGCTTCACTTGCGATTTATTGAATGGTTTTAGGTGGTATCAGAAAGTATAAGGTGGACCTTCAGAAATAATGCTATTCTGAGGGTCTATTTCATGTGGAAAAATAATCTATATTTTTTGTTATTCTCCGCACATTTTACATGGCTTATCCGTTAATCATTATGAAGGGAGGTTGAAAAAGGTATCCATGGACTTAGAAAATGCTTACGACAAAATATACCGGTATGTCTATTTCAGGATAAAGGACCAGACAGTAGCTGAAGATATCACCCAGGAAACTTTCCTTCGATTTATCAGTCAGAAAGGCAATATACACGATTACGAGATGAAGTATCTCTACACCATTGCCAGGAACCTGTGCATAGATGAGTTCAGGCGGGTGAAGCCGGATTCTCTTTCAGAAGATTATGAACATATAGCATCTGTGCAGGGAGACTCACTGGAGGAACGAATGGCAATAAGAGATGCAGTAGCAAAACTCCCTGTAGAGGATCAGGAAATATTATTGCTTCGACATGTCAATAATGAATCAGTTGGCACTATCAGTAAGACGTTGGGAATTTCAAGATTTGCCTTATACAGGCGGTTGAAAAGTGCTGAGGATAAGCTTCGAGATAGTTTGGAGGCGGGCGATTATGAAAAATGAATTGAAAGATGCGTTAAACATGGCGTTTGATGCTCCAGAGCCAAAGAATAAGCAGGTATTTTTGAAAAACCTAAGACCAAGAGAAGTCAGCATGATAGAAATGCTGTTTCAGCAGGTAAGATACATACGGATGTCAGTGTGGATTATGACTGTAGTGATTATAGCACTTGCTATATTGGGTTCCTGTATGCACCGTGAAGAAACAGGAGAACTGATTCCTGTAATAATGCCATTTCTGGCGGCTGTTTCAGTACTCGAAAACAACAGATCCAGGAAATATGGAATGTCTGAGCTGGAGATGGTCACACGGTTTTCACTAAGAAGCGTAATCTTTGCGAGAATGCTGATTCTTGGATTAGCTTTTTTGTTCATGATTGCCATTACATCCCCGATTCTGGTGATGACGTTTGGTGGTGAAATGCTTGTGACAGCAATGCATATGCTGATTCCGTATCTCGTGACAATGACCATTAGCTTACAGATTGAGCGTAGCATATGGGGAAGAAGGCTTGAATATGGAACACTGGCAATAGCAATGCTCATCACGGCCTTAATGGTATGGATCAGAGATTATGACATGTCTTTGGTAAACGGCTATATGGAAATGGTAAAGAGCTGGGGAGTATTAATAGTACTTGTACTGGCGGTGATAACAGTATTTGAACAGTGGAGAACAATTGAGTGTGTGGAGGAGCTGGCATGAGATTATCAGTAGACAGGTTAAGTAAACAGTATAAAAACAAAATTGCGGTGGACCGTGTTTCTTTTACCTTATCAGAAGGTGTCACAGGACTTCTTGGTGCTAACGGTGCGGGAAAGACAACTCTGATGAGAATGATGACCGGAATCCTTGTGCCAACAAGCGGAGAGATTACAGCGGATGGAATTGCGGTTCAGACAGAAGAATACAGGTCGCTTCTTGGATATCTCCCACAGGATTTTGGTTATTACCCTGAGTTTACTGCCAAAGAATTTATCCAGTATATAGCGGCACTAAAGGGGCTTGAAAAGAGACACGCCAAAAGAAAGACTGATGAGCTTTTGGAAGTAGTGGGGGTATCCGATGTTGCAAATAAAAAAATCAAAACCTTTTCCGGCGGCATGAAGCAGAGGGTTGGAATTGCACAGGCTATTGTAAATGATCCTAAGATTCTTATACTTGATGAGCCAACAGCAGGACTGGATCCGAAAGAACGAGTGCGATTCAGAAACCTCATTGCCGAGATTGGGAAAAATACGATAGTTCTTTTCTCAACTCATATAGTTTCTGATATTGACAGCATAGCAAAGAGTCTTCTCATGATGCGCGACGGGCAGATCATCTACGAAGGAACTTGGGATAAGGAACAGGGTGATCTTGAACAGTTCTACATGGAGGAATTTGAGTGATGAAAAACTATGGGGAAATTTATAGATTTGAGATAAAGAAAATCATGAAGAACCGTCTTACTGTCGCAATGCTTATAGTGACGGTGTTCTTTATACTGATTGAAGCTTTGATTCCGAAATTATATATGTCAAAAGAGATGGAAGAGGGCCAGAAGGTATTGGAGGGAGCAGTTATTGACGATGTTCTGCTTCAGGAGATGTATCCAAAGCTTATAGATAACGGAACAGTATGGACAGCTGATAACTTTCAATACGAAAAGGTGGCAGAGATTGAAAATGGTATCATATCTGATAATGCACGCCTACAGGAGTATTCAGCAGATGAGCTTTACAGGGAGCGGGAAGCAGCCATTTTGGACCTTATGAAAGAGGAAAGGCTGGCTGATGAAGAGATAGTATGGTGGCAAAATGAGAATGCAAAAATAGATACACCATTTACATATCGTTATTGTCAGGGAACCATAAATTTTGCTCAGGGAATGTCACTGACACTTATGTGTATAATGCTTATTTCGGCGTTATGTCTTTCTACAGTTTTTACGATAGAGCACCGTCAGCGTACAGATCAGATAGTGATCAGTTGCAGAAATGGGCGGAAGGAGACATATCTTTTAAAAATAGCAGCTGGCTTATCTGTTGTAATAGGGTGCTCAATTATATCGGCGGCTCTTTTGGCTGGTCTGATTGCTGTTCTATACGGGATTAATGGGCTTAATGCTATTGTTCAGATGGAGATTCCTTTGTCAGCCTATTCATTCACAATGGGGCAATTAATTATCGTGCAGATGATTGTTATGATCAGCGCAGCTATTCTTTTTGCTGCATTTGCAATGGCAATATCCGAGGTAGTAAAGAACAGCCTTGCAGTAATGGGTATCATGGTGGGATTGTTTATCTTCGGTCAGTTGGAACTTATTCCTCCAAGATACCGAGTATTGGCGCAGATAAAAGATATGCTCCCATCAAATCAGATAAGTATATGGGCACTGATGAAGTACAGGTTGGTAGGCCTTGGAGGGCATTATGTTACAACATATGTGGCTGCTCCTATCATATATGTTTTTATAGCGATTATTTTGATAGTTATTGGAAAAGTTGCTTACGACAGATTTCAGGTTACAGGGAGATAGAAACAGACTAATACCGGAAGGAATGAGAGATGCTGTTTTGGACAATTGTTATGTCTTCAAACTTACATACAATAATCGTTTTTATTCAGTAAATATGAGTATCCTTTATCATACGAAAGTGGGTCAGAAATTGGACCGAAAAAGAAGGTGAGTCCGCAAGGCTCCTTTCCATGCGGGTTCTGAGATGTCACAAAAGTTCGATCCCGGTCGCCGGCAGTAAGCATTAGAGAATCGCATTAGTTTGCGGTTCTCTTTTTTGTTGCCATCTTGTACTATAGAATAGTGTGCATATATGTTAGATGGGGGAAGGGGAGACTTAAGTTTGGTTATACATCCAATTGAACCAATATATGATAAGAGTTCAAAAATACTTATTCTGGGAAGTTTTCCCTCTGTTAAATCAAGAGAAGAAGGATTTTTCTATGGGCATAAGCAGAATAGATTTTGGAAGGTGGTTTCCGGAGTATTCGAAGAGGAAGAGCCAGGGACGATTGAGGAGAAGAAAGCTCTTTTGATAAGGAACAAGATTGCATTATGGGATGTGATACAGTCTTGCGATATTGTCGGTTCGTCGGACTCCAGCATCACTAATGTAGTGCCGAACGACTTAAGCCTTATCTTAAACATAGCGGATATCAAGGCAATATATGTCAATGGTAAAACGGCACTTAAGTATTATGAAAAGTATACAGAGCCTGTGATCAAAAGACCTGCAATATGCCTTCCTTCGACTAGCCCTGCCAATGCCGCATGGAATATGGAAAAGCTTCTGAGCGAATGGAAGTGCATAAACGAATAAAAAAGTATTGACCTTGCCCTAAGGGAATACTTTATCCTTTTAGATGAAAACAAATATGCAAAGGGGAGGCTATGAACAGAAAAGACATATTCAGTCTTTTGCGGAATTAACCGCAGATGAGAAAACTGAGATAGGAAATACAATAGCAATTGCAGAAAGAGCTCTAAAGGAACTGAAAATTGCTGAAACTGTTACTTTGGTGCAGGAAGAACGCTCCAAGCACTTTCATATATGGATTTTTCCTAATCATGAGTGGATGCTGGAAAAATTCGGATATGGTTTGCAGTATCTGCGTGATATCAATGCTTTTGCCAAAGATAATGCTTCTGATGCGGATATTGAAAATGTGATAAGGACTGCCGAAGAAATCAAAAAATACATAGAAGGCGAAGATAAATATGACTAAAATCATTCCAATAAAAGAGCTAAAAATAAAAGAAGCTGCAGCAAGAGAGCTTCCTAAGGATATTGAAGAAGGAGTACAAGTCTACTGGAATGAACTTACAGCAAAGTATCCGGGGATGTTTAATGGGGCGTTATATTCTGTAATCAATATGGAAAATGATGACGGCACAGTCACGATAACCTGTGAGCCCTCTGATTATGCCCATTACAAATACAGTGAGATCATGGATCTTGGAGAGTATGCATGTAGAAGTATGTATGCCGGTTGCATATTAGTCTCATCTGACAAAAAGCTGTTTGTTTCGTTAAATGGCGTAGGTTCAGAGTTTGTAGGAAAGATTCAGGGAATAGGTGGAGTTATGGACCCTTCTGACAGGATTATTGGTGGGACCATACGCGAGGATGGCAGCACAGATAATGACAAATTATCACCTTTAGTTACGGCATTTCGAGAGCTTGAAGAAGAGGTTGGAAAGGAAATCAGGGATAGCGTTACTGATATAGGCAAATCATATCTTGTTAGTAATGACAATAAGTACGGCTTTCCTTTTGTTTTTTATTCAAATCTTGATTCAGAAACAATTCAACATGCCTTTGATTCCTTTAAGAAGGAGACAGGCAGTAATGAGGTTGATAGACTGATTTCTTTTGGAAAAGATGATATGGCTGAACTTGAGAAATATGAATCCGGACAAGATATTGGTGTAGTGGATCTTTTGAAAATCATTATGGGGGAATTGTAAAAGAAGAAATTGAATATTACTTGTCTTTATCTCTATACAATGGATAAATAAAGACAAATAATAATTATGTTATGCATATTTGGGGCTTTTTTATAAAGGTACTATATTCTGCAAAAGTGGTACAAATTTGGTACAAAAGAAAGACAAGGCCGGCAGTAAGAGAGAAGCGTAAGATGCTTCTCTTTTTTTATATTAATTTGACAGTTTGGTCTATAGGGTATAAACTAAAATGGTCGATAGGGTATAGACCAAATGATAAAGGAGAGCGGTTATGGAAATTGGGGAAGTTCAAATGCAGTTTGCTGAGCTTATATGGGAAAATGAGCCTGTTGGTTCAGGTGAACTTGTGAGATTATGTGCTGAAAAACTGGGATGGAAGAAATCAACAACCTATACGGTTCTTAAAAAGCTTTGTGACAAAGGGCTTTTTAAGAATGATGATGGAGTAGTAACTTCATTGATTTCGAAGGAAGAGTTTTATACGAGGAAGAGCGAGCAGTTTGTTGAAGAGACCTTTGGCGGATCATTGCCGGCGTTTCTTGCTGCATTTACTTCGAGACAGAAGCTGTCATCAAAAGAGATATCGGAAATAAAGAAAATAATTGACAATGCGAAAGACTGATAAAGTAGACTTGCGGAGGAAATATGTATGGGGACATTGTTTATTAAAATCATCGAGATCAGCATAGCAGCTTCTTTTCTAATGATGGCTGTAATTCTGATAAGATTTCTGCTTAAGAAGGCACCAAAATGGTTTATGGGAGTTCTGTGGGCTATTGTGGCGCTAAGACTTCTTTTCCCTTTTCAGATAGAAGCATCAATCGGCTTTATGCCAAGGTTTGGGGATGGAATAGAATCTTTCTTTGTCGGAGCAAATGACTCTGACAGCATGATATATGTCATCACGGATGATGACGAGGCTTTTACAGCTGAGGCTACGACCCATGAATACACACCAAATGAGAAGAATCCTGCAGCTACTGATGGTGAAGTGACTGATTATCTTCCAACAGAGCAGATCATAGTCACAGAACCTATTCCTGATTCTAATACGGATTCATTACTTTGGCGAAGAGATCTCTTTGTAAGACTTCAGATGCTCTGGCTTTTTGGAATGCTGGTTATCCTGGCCTATGTTGTGTTCAGTTATATTTCGATTCGTAAGAGGACGAGAGAATCCCTTAGACTTGAAAATGAGAGTAATGTATATGTCTGCGATGAGATAGATACTCCATTTATCCTGGGGGTTTTTAAACCTGTGATATATCTGCCGTCAGGACTTGATGATGAAACTGTTAGGAACGTTCTTGCCCATGAAAAGACACATATTAAGAGGCTTGATCATCTCAGAAAACAGTTCGGCTTTCTTTTGTTGGCGGTATATTGGTTCAATCCGCTTTTATGGGTGTCATATGCTCTTTTCTGCAAAGACATAGAGCTTGCCTGTGACGAGAAGGTAATCAGCCATATGTCCCTTGATGAAAAGAAATCCTATGCCAACTCACTTCTTCTGTGCAGTACGCACAAACGCTTTGTTCTTGCATATCCTCTGGCTTTTGGAGAGGTTGGCGTTGGAACGAGAATAAAGCAGATTTTTAATTATAGAAAACCTACGCTGCTTCTTGTCACTGCGCTTGTTGCCATATGTTTGGTACTTTCATCAAGCTTTTTTACCAGCTTGTCCAAGGGGGAAGATATATCAGATGAAACCAGCGATGCGGAAGCAAATATCGTAATGACCAGGGAAAGGTTTATCCAACAATGGTGCGAGAACTTCAAGGACAGAAATGCAGACGGGATGCTTGGGGCAGTAACTGATGATGTTCGGGATAACCTGGTTAGGGAAGGACTGCTGGAAATTGATGGCGACAGCGCAGTATTTGGCTGGTCCAGTCCATGGCCGGGTATGAATCCTGATTCCAAGCACAGCTGCGCTTTTACATATAACGGTGCGGATGAAACAGAGGCTGAGATTTATTACTGCGCTACGGACTCTGAGCCACATGTATATTTGTGGAAGGAAACTATCAGAGTAGAAAAAGATGATAATGGTGATTACAAGGTAGTTTCTGAGAAATTCGAAAGCTATGAGGATGTTGAATCTTCAGAAGAGTACGGGATGGCATTGGATGCCAGCAGCATGCTATCTGATGCACTGGACTATTCGCAGAATGGACTTGGCTCGGCATTAAACAGAAATGCTAAGAATAATGCGACAGGTAACTATAAGAAACTTTTTGATCCTGTTACGGCTGTAAGATATCTTCTTAACCTGTCCGAAGATGAAGCGAAGGTGACTCTGTTACCGGCAGAAGCTGTAGGGTACGGCGCCTTTGTTGCTATAGATTTTTATGATATTGACTATGACATCAGCGTTGGAGTTCTGCAGCCCTGGGGACCAAGTGGGATTTATGTTCCGGTGAAATATCTTCAGCGCGAGGAAATTATTATTTCCGGTAGCGTACATGACGGAGAAAATGGCTACGAATATCAGGAAGGAGATGGTAGCTTCGGGGATCTTCCAAATGCTGAGGGAAGTGAAGGAGAATGGATAGATCTCAATTATAGTAGTATATCCGAATACTTTGACGATTCCCACGAACACAGATCAATGCAGGACGGATACACGGAGGAAGCAGATCTTGACGGGGATGGAACTCCTGAGAAGATTGTAGTAGAGGATCTTGGATACAACGGTGGAGATGGAGGATATACGTTCTTATGCATATGTCTCTAAATACGGATGGCACTTGGAATCAGGAGAAGACAGAGTTTGTACTTGATAGGTAACAAATAATAACAGAATGGTAAGGGCAAAAAAGTGCTCTTACCATTTTTTATAGGTGATGTAATATTGACATATATCGGACATCGATATAGTATGTAGATATACGATATATATATGAGCAATATAAGGAGGTAATCATGGCTGTTGATAAGTCTCTTTTGACAGGAAGCATGACAATGCTGGTTTTGAAGTTGTTGTCTGAGAAGGATATGTACGGATATGAGATGATCGATACTCTCAGAAAAAAGTCCCAGAATGTATTTGAGCTTAAAGCCGGCACACTTTATCCACTTCTTCATGGCCTTGAAGAAAAGGGGATGCTTACTGTTTATGAGCAGGAGTTTTTGGGCAAAACACGAAAGTATTACAGCATTACAAAAGAGGGAAAAAAGCTATTAAAGAGTAAGACGGACGAATGGAAGGAGTATTCCGGGGCGGTTTTCAGTGTTCTGGCAATGGAGGGGTGACGGTATGGAGGAGTACATCAGAAAACTTTTAGAACAGGTAAGATTCAAAAAAGCTCATAAAGCTATACAGGAAGAAATTCGTTCTCACATAGAAGATCAGATAGAAGCCAATATTGATGACGGGATGGATCCTGCTACTGCTGAACAAAAAGCAGTGGAAGATATGGGAGATCCGATAGAAGTTGGAATATCCATGGACAGGGTTCATAAACCACAGATGGCATGGAGTATTGTGGTGGCAGCAATTGTTGTTGGAATTCTTGGAACTATAATACATGTTCTTATGACTAAGGATGCTGTTGCAAGCGGAAAAGAAATCTTTGTTGCCGGAAGCAGTAATTACATTCTTTTTACTGTCTTTGGTGTTATGGCAATGATACTCTTCTACTTCATCGACTATACCAATATTGCAAAGTATTCCAAACTTCTGATAGTTATATTGCTTGTGCAATTCATGCTGGCGATAAATGACACGCTGGTAGTATTCGCACATGAAGAAATTCTGTCTTCATCACTGATGCTCCTGATGGTTCCGGCCTATGCAGGAATCATCTACAAATATAGAGGTGGGGGTCCGGGGGCATTGATAAAATCCATTCTGTGGATTGCGATTCCCTGTGGAATTGTTTTTTTGAAGTTTCAGAAAATGCCGGCAGTTGTAATGACAATCAGCATGCTTACCCAGCTGTCGATTGCTATTTTTAAAGGTTGGATAAAAGTACCCAGGATTCCTGTTGTGGCAGCTATGTGGTCCTTCTTTGCAGTGATTCCTGTGGCTGGTGTGGCATTCATGTATAGGTTTGGATTAATGTCACAATATCAGATGGACAGAATCAGAGCTATGCTGCATACCAGTTCAGAGGCATATTACACTATAAGAACGGTGCGCGGGATTGCAGGATCTGCCAGTCAGTTTGGAAAATCGCCTACAGAAATTATTGGGGTGCTGCCCAATCCTGACAGTTATTATGTGCTGACTTACATAACAGCAACTTGGGGAAATGTAATGGCATTAGCCGTAATCACTATCGTGGCTGCAGTTATAGTATCAGGCTTTGTCATCTCATCCAGAGCAAAGAATCAATTGGGGGTTGTTATGGGAAGCGGATGTATGATGGCTCTTACAGTAAATGCCATCGAAAATATCTGCGCCGGCTTTGGCGTGACTCCGTATTTTACCTCGTTCTTTCCTTTTATTTCAGCCGGTGGAAGCAACCTGATTATTGCATATGGGTTTCTTGGGATAACAATGAGCATATATAAATATAAAAATGCTTATCCGCAGCATGTGGATATTGGTATTCGTGGAAGGTTAAAGTTTGGTAATATTGAAATAATGAAAAACTGAGAACAGATGTGTTTTGTTGGAGGATTTATGAAAAGAATTGTAATTACGGCACTGATGTTGGTTATAGCCATAGCAGCTATTGGATGTGGTGCAAAGAAGGATGATAATTTAGATATAATTGGTGGTGCTGATGGACCAACATCAATATTTCTGGCATCAAAGAGCAAGGAAGACAAGGCTCTTAGTTGGTTATATGAAAAGGGTGGAATAAATGTAATCTGGGGAGACAAGATATCTTCTAAGGATACTCACGGTGGCTTTCATGGAGACGGAAGCAGCCTGTACAGTTACCAATATACTGATAGCTCGATGGAACCGGAAATGGAAGAATCTGAATATTGGAAAAGCCTTCCTCTTTCTGATGAGGTTTCCAATTTGATCAATAATTCCATCGGGGATGAATGTGCTGAGGCTATTCCGGAAATATCTAATGGGTATTATTTCTTTTATGATCGTCACACTAAAGCTACGGATCCTTATGATGAGAGCGAACTGTGGAACAGAGCTTCAATAAACTGTACAGTAGCTTTATACGATGCGGATGAAGACATATTGTATATTTTTACCAAAGATACATGATTGAAGAAAACAGAAAGGTAAAATATTTGCTTTTATGGAAATGAAAGATCATCCTATTGAGCCGGTTTTTGATAGTGAATCAAGAGTATTGATTTTGGGAAGCTTCCCGTCGGTTAAGTCACGGGAAGCTATTTTTGTAAACGGGAAAACAGCTGAGAAATATATAAGAAGTATATTGAGAAAACAATAAACACAAAAGCAGTGTGTCTTCCCTCAACAAGTCCGGCAAATGCCGCATAGAATCTGGAACGACTAGTGCAAGAATGGAGCGTAATTGATACAATAAGAGCTGTCAAATCAGAGAAGGTATCAGGGGAGTATTTTTAATGGCAATAGAAAAAAGTGTTTTTGACGGGGAGAAGATGCAGGCGCTCCTGCTGCAGGAATATGGATTCCATCTGGAAGAGAGCAGGCATCTTCAATTTGGTACAGCGAATTGCTATAAGGTAAGGTGCGAGGAAGGAACATATTTTTTCAAAGAATATCAGAAAGAGTTTACTCTGCAGGCTGTAGAAAGAGAGACAGAGCTTGTGGATTACTTGTATTCAAAGGACTTTCCTGTGGCAAGATTTATCAAGACCATAAGCGGGAAGAGCTGTATTTTGTACGAAAGCCATGTGATCAGCGTTCAGGAATATCTGGAAGGGAAGTCATATCTGAACGATCTGCCACATAATCTTTTGAAGGACAGTGCCAAGTACCTGGGGATATTACATTCCGTACTTAAGGATTATCCAATGGAATCGAGCCTTGATGAAAAGTGGGCTGAGAGTATTTCGGTGGGTGCAGTGAATGCGAAATATGATAGGCTACTTGAGGCTTTGGAAAAAGAGAGTAGTGATCCAAATTACAGCAGGATTAAAGAGGATTTTTTATTCAAGAAAGAGCTTTTTTGCCACATTGAGGATATGAAAGGCTACTTTAAGGGCATTACATATACTCCGAGCCATGGGGATTATACGTCTTGTCAGTTAATATGCGACGAAGATCATGTGAAGGCGGTAATAGACTTTGCATCAGCGGCGAAGCTCCCTGCTGTATGGGAGATAATGCGGTCGTATATCCAGGCAGGAGCTTGTCGTAATGGAGAAGCTTTGGATATCGGGGATTTTGCGCAGTATGTGAAGGAATATATGAAGTATGCGCCGCTATCCAAAAGAGATCTGGAAGCTATGCCCTATGTTTATCTTTTTCAGCTATCCCGCAGTGCCTATGGTTATGAGGAATATCTGATTACCAAAACAGAAAACAGGGATGCTTTGCTGGAGTTTGCTTTCTGGCGCACGGATATTTGCAGAGAAATATATAGGAACGCTGATGCCATATCTAGGGAATTATTGCAACTAGTTTGAATTAACGGTACAGGAATTGAATAGACAGACTGAAAATTTGAGGCAGAATATGATAGAAACAGAAAACGTAATAAATAAATTCGTTAAGGAATCCCAGGAAATCCTGAAGGATAATCTTACCGGCATTTATTTGCATGGCTCAGCTGTGATGGGATGTTTCAATCCGGAAAAGAGTGATCTGGATCTTATTGTGGTAGTGAACGAACCTTTGCAGGATGATGTGAAGCGCAAGTTCATGAATATGGTTATAGAAGTCAATGAGGCTGGCCCGGCAAAGGGCATTGAGATGAGCATTGTAACGAAAGATGTTTGCAAGCCCTTTGTTTATCCAACTCCCTTTGAGCTGCATTTTTCCGAAATGCATCTTGGGTGGTACAAGGATGATCCGCAGGATTATGTTCGGAAGATGAAGGGAACAGACAAGGATCTGGCAGCGCATTTTACAATTATTGGTAAAAGAGGAAAGCTACGATTGGGGGGATCGGCACATGAGTATAACGTTGAAAACTGTAGAACGAGATGATGTTGAAATACTATGGAAGATGCAGATAGAGGGATTCTCAGGGCTGTTGGAGAAATATCATGATTACGATTTGAGTCCGGCTGCGGAAGGCATGGATAAAGTGATGGCAAGGTTTGAGCAGCCCTGGACTACTTACTTTTTCATCATGGCAGATGATGAAAAGGTTGGTGCCATCCGCATAGTAGATAAAAAAGACGGTAGCAGAAAACGCATCTCGCCAATATGGATAATGTCGGAGCATAGGAATAAAGGATATGCCCAGCAGGCAATCCTTGAGGCAGAGAAGATATACGGACCGGATAATTGGTGCCTGGACACGATACTACAAGAGAAGGGCAACCTTCATCTATATGAGAAACTTGGCTACCATCAGACCGGCAAGATTGATAAGATAAGCGACTGTATGGATATTGTTTTCTATGAGAAAGATTGAGGTAGTTAATAATAAACAGAAAGGCCCTGTGTCTTCCCTCAACGAGCCCCGCTAATGCAGCCTGGAATATAGAGCGGCTTACAGAGTAGTGGCGTGTGATCAGAGACGAATAGGAGGCAGAATAGATGTATGAAGAACTGATAGCTCCAAGCTTCAGGGGTGTTGCATATGTACTCAGGAATGATGAAGTGGTATTGGAATATGCCGGCGGTTGCAGAGATTATGCCAATGAATTGCCCAATACCATTGATACTAAGTTTGCCAGCGCTTCAGCGGGAAAAGTATTCGTGGCTGTAGGTATTTTGCAGCTGATTGAAAAAGGTACGCTAAGGTTCGAGGACACAATAGGTGAGCTGATTCGGATTGACTGGAAAGATATTGATCCGGGGATAACGGTGGAGCAGCTATTGCAACATACATCTGGGATTCCGGACTATTTTGATGAGACGGTCATGGAGGAGTACGAGGAGCTCTGGGTAGATTATCCGAATTACAAGATCAGACAAAATGATGATCTGCTACCTCTGTTCATCGATAAGCCAATGATGTATCCTAAGGGAACTAAGTTCCAATACAACAATACCGGCTATGTGGTTCTTGCAATGATCATTGAGCGGTTAACAAGGCAGCCTTTTGACGAGTATCTAAGAGAAAATGTTTTTGAGCCTTGTAATATGTCGGGCACAGGGTATTATGAACTGGACAGGCTACCTGCAAAATGCGCGGTTAACTATGTGTGGTGTAACAGTGCGGAGGATCTTAGGACGAACATTTTCTGTGTGGATGCAAAAGGAACAGGTGCCGGAGGAGCATTTATCACGGTAAAGGATATAGCGAACTTTTGGAAAGGTCTGCTTGAAGGTAAGCTTCTGTCTACAGAAATGACAGCTTCTATGTTAAAAAAACATAGCGGAGAAGGTGATGATCCGGAAGAAGGATACTACGGATACGGAGTATGGATCATTGATGGCAATGGCGGAGAGGATATTCCATACTTTCAGGGCTGCGATCCCGGAGTTAGCTTTATCTCGGAGTACAATCCAAACAAAAACATGATCTCAGTGTATGTAAGTAATTACGGCGATAATGTCTGGAAGATAGCCAGGGACATCAGAAACGCCTTAAATTGAGGATAGTATAAAAAAGTTAGTTGGAGGACGGGGAATTTATGGCATCAAGTATAATACATCTGGCGGTTACAAAAGAACTGACTAAGAGATATAAATTCAAGGATGAGAACAGGCTTAAGTTCGGGGCAATCCTTCCGGACGCGGGAAGGGGAAAGGACAGTCATTTAAAAAAGGCTGTTTGGGGATTAAACAAAAGAGTATATGACTTTGAGCGCTTCAGAGCTGAATACGGGGAGCTTATGAAGAGCGATGACCTCTACCTTGGCTACTATCTGCATCTTGTACAGGATATCTGCTACAGGCATTTTGTCTATGATAAATATAACTGGAATCCCACGATTCCCGGAAATGTTGAGAAGCTTCACAAGGATTATTCAATAATCAATTCTTATGTGATTTACAAATATGAATTAAAGAACGACATTGAAGCTCCTGCTGATTTTGATAAAGAGCAGCTGGCGAGCCTCAGTGCTTTTGATGTGCCCTGGCTCATGAAGTCAATGGCTGATTATTTTGTTCCTTTGCCGGAGGGGGACATTTTCTTTTTCACTAAGGAGATGGCTGATGAGTTCATTGCAGAAGCGGTGGAGCTGTGCCTTAAGGAGCTGAAAGCACTGGAAACAGGGGAAGGCATGATAGAGAGCTACGACAATGCCTGGGGAAACAAACCCTATTCATTACTGGAGACAACCCTGAACACCAGAGATCTGGGCGGATACAGGATTGATGGGACTGAGAACTATACACAGTATGGCAGAGTCATAAGAAGCGATGTGGCTAATTACCCTTCCGAGAAGGATATCGCTTTTTTACAGAATTCCCATATTACAACTATTATCGATATGAGATCTGCGGAGGAAAAAGAGAGAAAGCCCCATGGCCTTGCGAATCTGGAAGGCTTCCATTATCACGACATTACCATAGATGAGGGCAGCGGAGTTCCTGAAAGTGTGGAGGCCGTTCCGGGCAGCTATTTCAAAATAGCGCATGCGCCTAAACTGGCAGAAGTATTCAGGACAATTGCCCGGGCGGAGTCCGGAGTTATGTTCAACTGTTCTGCGGGAAAAGACAGATCCGGAGTAGTATCCGCGCTTTTATTGTGGCTCTGCGGCGTCAGGAAGAGCGACATTGTCTACGATTATATGAGGACCAAGGAGAATGACAGTGAACGCTTTGAGCTGATACACAAGAACTTTCCTGATCTTGATATGAACATCGTTATTCCCAATGAAAATAATATGACAAGGTTTATGGAAATACTTGAAGATGCTCATGGAACTGTTCAGAACTACTTCACAGCTATAGGAATCACAACGGATATTCAGCAGCGAATCACAGAGAAAATGTGTTTATGACATTTCAGCTCCGATTTTGTATAGTTGGGAGAATATGAGTTGTTCTTAAAAATACAGATGATAATATTTGATTATAGAAAATAACACGGAGGCGGTTGTGGGAGATACATCAATATACCTGATCTTTTGTGTCGCGCTGGTGGTCATACTTGTTGTATGTGTGATTCTTCTGGCAAGGAACTACATTAAGCTGATAAACAGAAACGATGCCCTAAGTGAGAGCATAGACAATCTGTGCAGGCTCAATGACAAGCTCAGAATGGACAGGCATGATTACCTTAATCATCTTCAGATCGTATACGGGCTCATGGAGCTTGAGGAATATGACGAGATGAACTCATACCTTAAGAAGGTCTACAAGGAGCTGCTGAAAACAGGCAAAGCTGTAAAGACGTCAAAGCCTGCCATAAATGCACTCCTTGCCGCTAAAACAGCAGAGGCCGAGGCTAAGGTCATCGACTTTGTCATCGAAGTAAAATCTGATCTGAAGAACCTATGCATCGAAGACTGGGAGCTCTGTAAAGTTTTATCCAATCTGATAGACAATGCTATTAGAGCTCTTGAGGATAGCGACCTGGAAGAGAAGAAGATTCGTGTAGATATCACCGAGACCAAAGAAAGATACATCTTCAGCGTTGAGGATAACGGTCCCAAGATTCCTGAGGATATCAGGGACAAGATCTTCAAAAGAGGCTTTACCACCAAGAAGGATGAGGGTCACGGAATGGGCCTTGCCATCGTCTCCGAAATTGTAAGTAAGAACAAGGGAAGTCTGGAGCTTGATTCAGACGAAGAGGAAACAGTGTTTTCAGTAAGTTTTGGCAAAGGAGAGTAATATGGGAACAGTCCAGATATTGGGATTGATAGTTCTGCTGGTGGGGATCGTCCTGGTGGGAGTTGAGTTCATCCTTCCGGGCTTTGGAATCCCCGGGATGGCAGGGATCATCTTCACCGCAGCAGGCATTTTTTTAACCGGCAGGAATGCCTCAGAGAGGATAATGGTAGGCATCATCGCAGTGGTAATAATAGCTGTGATGCTGGTTGTAAGCATTCTGGTATTCAGCTCTAAAAAGATAAAGTCGCCGATCAAGCTGGATACGGACCTGCCCGGCAAGAATCTTTTTATCGATGAACAGGACATGGAATATCTCATCGGAAAAAAGGGAGTGGCAGTGACGGATCTTAAGCCTTCGGGCAAAGGTGAGTTTGACGGAGTAAAGTTTGATATTCTATCCGGTAATTACTACATAAAAAGAGGTGCAGCGCTGGTGATTACCGAAGTAAAAAACAACAGGATAATTGTTGAGGAGGAAAAATAATATGTTTACACCTATAATAGTAGCAGCTCTGATAATTGTTTTACTCATAGTTTTCTGTACAGTAATTCCCGTGGGCATGTGGATCTCAGCCATCGCCAGCGGAGTCAAGATCAGTATCTTTACACTTGTTGGAATGAAGCTTCGCCGCGTAAGACCTGCTAAGATCGTTGGACCACTCATCAAGGCAACCAAGGCAGGAATCGATGTGACCACCAACCAGCTTGAGGCTCATTACCTTGCAGGTGGAAATGTAGACAGCGTTGTAAATGCACTTATCGCCGCAGAGAGAGCCAGCATGAACCTGTCCTTTGAGCAGGCTTCAGCCATCGACCTTGCAGGACGTGACGTATTCGAAGCCGTTACCATGAGTGTTACACCCAAGGTTATCGAGACACCTCAGATCTCTGCTGTAGCCAAGGACGGAATTGAGCTTCTTGTTAAGGCACGTGTCACGGTAAGGACCAACATCGATCAGCTCATCGGTGGTGCCGGCGAAGCAACAGTTCTTGCCAGAGTCGGTGAAGGTATCGTAACCACTGTTGGTTCCGCGATCACTCACAGCAGCGTTCTGGAGAACCCTGACGACATCTCCAAGGTAGTTCTGGAAAAAGGCCTTGATTCAGGCACAGCCTATGAGATCATGTCAATTGATATCGCCGATATCGACATAGGAAGAAACATCGGAGCCAACCTTCAGAGCCTTCAGGCTGAGGCCAATACCAAGATCGCTCAGGCCAAGGCCGAGGAGAGAAGAGCAATGGCGGTTGCCCTTGAACAGGAGATGAAGGCAGAGGTTGTTAAGGCAGAGGCCGATATCCCAAGAGCCATGGCAGAGGCCTTAAGATCAGGCAACTTAGGAGTTCTTGATTACTACAATCTCAAGAATGTCCAGGCCGACACCAAGATGAAGAACGACATCGGAAACAGCATTGCAGAATATGTTGAGACCAAGAAGGATAAAAAGTAATGATGATCAAGGTAATGATAGTTGAGGATGAGGAGCAGATCCGCGGCATCCTGAAGAAGATGATAGAGAGGACCTCTGATTGCAGCGTTGTGGCTTCCTGCGGGAACTTTGCGTCGGCCATCAGTGAATTTATCAAGATTCGCCCTGATGTTGTCTTTATGGATATAGATCTGGCGGGAGAGAGTGGTCTTGACTGCGCCAAAGCCATCACAGAGGTGGACCCGAAGGTAAAGATTATCTTCGCCACCGCCCACAGCGAGTACATGGCCAATGCCTTTGAGATCTACGCCTTTGACTATCTGGTCAAGCCTTTTGACCTGGAGAGGATCACCAAGACTCTTGAGAGGATCAAGGCTCAGGGCGATGTCAAAGAAACTGAGAATTCCGATAGCAAGTCGGAACAGTCCTATGAAAAGCTCGTCATCAGGGGAAAAGAAGAGATAAACCTCATCGATACCAAAGACATCATCATGGTTGAGAGAGCCGACGGTATGTGCAGGATAGTTACGAAAGACGAAGTCTTTCTGACAGCTACCTCGCTCACAGCAATACAGGAAAAGCTTGACCCGTCGCAGTTCATGCGTTGCCATAAGTCCTATATTATCAGGCTCAGCGCAGTCAGGAAACTTGAAGTCTACGGCAGATGGACCTATACTGTAACTCTGAAGGATACCTCAGAGACGGCTCTTATGACCTCTGAGAAATACAATGAGATGAAGCAGAATCTACTGTTTTAACTACATATGAATACACGACAATGGTTGTTGCCCAGGCAGCAGCCATTTCTGTTTGGAGCACAGTATCGATATTTAGTGTATAATTATATCTATCTTGTGATTTTTACAGAAGAGGAGGAGAGATTATGAACAGGGAAAGCGGAATTCTTATGCCGGTGTTCTCACTGGCGTCCAAGTTTGGCATAGGTTGTTTTTCAAAAGAGGCCTTCGACTTTGTGGACTTTCTGGAGAGCTCCGGACAGGGCTACTGGCAGGTGTTGCCATTAGGACCCACGGGCTTTGGCAATTCGCCCTATCAGCCTCTTTCTGCCTTTGCGGGCAATCCATACTTTATATCACCGGAAAAGCTTATAGAGGAAGGTCTTCTTGCCTGGGATGACGTAAATGGCGTGGACTTTGGCAGCAATCTTGAAGCTGTGGATTACGGCAAGCTCTACGAGAACAGACCAGCAGTCCTTCGTAAGGCCTACGAGAATTTCCTGGAAAAAGAGGATAAGAAGGAGCTTAAGAAGTATCTCAAGGACAACGATTACTGGCTTCCTGACTATGCCCTCTATGTCATTATCAAAAAGCTTCAGGAAGGAAAATCCTGGCTTGAATGGGACGATGAGCTAAGACTCCACAAAAAGGCGGCTCTTGATAAAGTTAAAAAAGAGAACGAAAAAGAGCTGGAATTCATATACTTTGAACAATTCATGTTCGACAAGCAGTGGAGTGATATCCATGAATACGCAAGAAAAAAGAATGTGAAGATCATCGGAGACCTTCCCTTCTACGTGGCCATGGACAGCGCCGATGCCTGGTCTCATCCCGAAGTGTTCGAGATGGATAAGGATCTGTGTCCAAAGGCAGTTGCCGGGTGTCCGCCGGATGCTTTTTCACCCACAGGTCAGCTCTGGGGCAATCCCATATATGATTGGGAAGCTCTTAAAAAGAAGGACTACGATTGGTGGACAAAAAGAATTAAGCGAAACTATGAGTGGTTTGATGTGATACGTATCGATCATTTCCACGGATTCAACGAATATTATGAGATTCCCTTTGGGGATAAGACCGCTGAGAAGGGCAAGCTCAAAAAAGGCCCCGGAATGGACCTCTTCAAGGCTCTTAAGAAGGAGATAGGGGAGCTTAACATGATAGCAGAAGACCTTGGAAGCTACACCGAGGAAAATGTCA
Organism: Butyrivibrio sp. DSM 10294; assembly: GCF_028539135.1. NCBI lineage: Bacteria > Bacillati > Bacillota > Clostridia > Lachnospirales > Lachnospiraceae > Butyrivibrio > Butyrivibrio sp. DSM 10294. The sequence continues at coordinate 23,208 of NZ_JANSWL010000062.1, forward strand.
AACTCCTTGAGGATACAGGGTTCCCCGGAATGAAGGTCCTTCAGTTCGGATTCACCAGCTGGGACAGCATATATGTGACCCACAGGCACGAGAGAAATGCTGTGGTGTATACGGGAACACATGATAATACACCCACCTTTGCATGGGTACAGGAGATAAATGACGGTGAAAGGGATTTTACAAGACGTTATGTGAATTCCATCAACACCGATTACGGTGCTCTTGTGTGGGATATAATAAGAGAGGCCTACCGCTCTGTGGCAGACCTGTGCATAGTTCCGCTTCAGGATTACCTCTGCAAGGGAAGAGAGGCCAGGATCAATACTCCCGGAACCTCCGAGGGCAACTGGATGTGGAGACTTACTCCTAATTACCTGTCACAGGACCTGGCAAGGAGCATCCGCCTTATGACCGAGACCTACAGCCGAATTCCTAAGGCGCCAAAGGTGCCTTCCATAGCAGCAAAAGATTAACTGTTGGTCTTCCTGTCGTAGGCTGTAAGTATTGCCTTGGTAACAAGGATTACCGGGGTGTTGGGATGTCTGATGCAAAAGTAAATAAGCTTATTGGCGCTGCCACTGATGGAAAGGGGAGTACTCTGGACTTTCTTTCTGATATCATCGCGAAGAAAGATATCCCGGACTCTTTTAACAACTTTTCCGCTCTGGCAGCGCAGTTCGTTTTTGAGGACCAGGTGAAGTATGATGATAAACTCGCGGTCCATTTGTTCGTTGCCGTTTTTGATGCCTTTTGCCCTGAAAATCTCTCTAAAGGTCTTGTCGGTAAGTTCCAGATTAGACAGGAGCTTAGGGTTGTAGCTGTGGACTATGGAGCTTGCATTCGAACGATAATGGTAGAAATACCCATCCTTCACAATTACAAGGCGCCTGCAGTCAAGAAGACAGGGCAGAATAATGTTCACATCTTCGCTCATGGATATATTTGTATTACAAAAGCTGAGGTTATCAAGAACGAGCTGTCTGGAGATGAGCTTCATACAGCGGGACATGGTGACGGGTCTTGTCTCTTCGCCAAGGAGCCTTCTTCTGATGGAGGATAGCTGCTCAGCGGTGTAGACGCCAGGGATGAGCCCCTGGGTTTCCTTCCTTCGTTCACCTGCTTTTTCTACAATATAGTTACCGGAGATGATCTCGCAGTCGATGTTGTCTGCAGAAATATGTGAATAGAGCTTCTCAATCATGTCGGTGTCAACCCAGTCGTCGCTGTCGATGTAGCAGACATAAGGGGCAAGAGCCTGCCTGGTGCCTGCAATCCAGGCGGACATGAGGCCTCCGTTTTCCTTGTGAAGTACCCTGACTCTCTGGTCTGAGGATGCGTAATCATCACACATCTTGGGACTGATTCCATCCGTTGAACCATCGTCCACCAATATGATCTCGATATCGGAAAAAGTCTGTTCAAGAACAGACTTCATGCATTCCTTGAGATATGCAGCTGTGTTGTAGACCGGTATTATTACGCTTACCTTTGGCTCCAAAGTCATGGCGAGAGCTCCTTTTTTATCAGAATATTACAAACCCAATGTTAACATAAATACAGGGAAGATGGAAGAAGCGGCGGGTAAATCCATATGGCACATATGTGGATAATAGGGTAAAATAGGTAGTATAAAAATCTCTTTGGAGGTGAGTGAATGGGCAAGGTTTTTCATGTAGATAAGCAGATTGCCAACAAGAATGTTGAAGACTCCATAACAGAGTGGACCAAGGTAGTTAAGTATGATGAGATTAATGCTCAGAACAGACTCTTTGGCGGACAGCTCATGGCGTGGATCGACGAGGTGGCAGGCACTGTTGCCATAAGACATTCGGGTAATCCCATTGCAACCGCTGCTGTTGACAACATGCAGTTCAAGCAGGGCGCGGTTCTCGGAGACGTTCTTGTTATTATTGGAAAAATTACATATGTTGGAAAGACTTCCATGGAAGTCAGAGTAGATACCTATGTTGAAGATATCAGAACCGGTATGAGACATGTGCTCAACAGAGCATATCTTACCGAGGTGTGCGTGGATGACGACGGAACTCCCGTTACTGTTCCCTATGGACTTAACATCCGCACAGAGAATGAGAAGGCTGAGTGGGAAGGTGCCGTTAAACGCCGCGAACTTCGCCGTCAGAGACGTATGGAAGGCTTCTAGAATATTACTTATGAAATGGCACAGGCCGGTGGCGAAAAACTTCGCTGCCGGCTTTTTGGTTTGGCCTACTCAGCCTAGATAAATACTTGCACCTGAAACATTGAAGTGTTAAAATTTTGTCATATGGCGATGTAAATTAAAAAATGGAGGTTATATAGATGAGTAAGAACTTTGATGACATTCTTGCAAAACTTAAAACAGCAAGCACCAAGAAGATGTCTGTTGCTGTAGCCCAGGACTCACATGTACTTGAGGCTGTTAAGATTGCTAAGGAGAGAGGAATCGTTGATCCCATTCTCGTTGGTGACAAGGACAAGATCGAGGAAATCATGAGTGAGTATTCAATGAATCCCGCTGACTACGAGATCATTGATGTCAAGGACACAATTGAGGCTGCCCGCACTGCAGTATCTCTTGTATCTAGCGGCAAGGCTGATATCTATATGAAGGGTGCTCTTGAATCCAAGGATTTCCTTAAGAGCGTTCTTGATAAGGAAGTAGGACTTCGCACAGGCCGTCCTCTTTCACATGTTTGCGTATTTGAAATTCCCGGCATTGATCGTCTTTTATTCCTTACAGACGTTGCTTTCATGCCATATCCCACACTTGAGGACAAAAAAGTTATCATTGAATATACAGTGGATGTAGCAAGAGCTTGCGGCGTTGAGTGCCCTAAGGTTGCTCCTCTTGCAGCAGTTGAGGTTGTTAACCCCAAGATGCCCGTAACTCTCGAGGCAGCAGAGCTCACAAGACTTAACGAAGCCGGTGAGATCAAGAACTGCATCGTTGACGGACCTCTTTCCATGGACCTTGCAATTGATCCTGAGGCTGCCAAGCACAAAGCAGGCGCTCTTGACAGAAAGATCGTAGGCGACGCCGACATCCTTCTTTTCCCTGATATCCACGCAGGTAACCTTACCTACAAGACCATCGTTCGTCTTGCACAGGTTAAGAACGGCAACATCCTTACAGGTACCAAGGCACCTGTTATCCTTACCTCCAGATCTGATTCCGTTGAGGTTAAGGTTAATTCAATCGCACTTGCCGCAGTTGTAGCAGCTCAGAATAAAGGAGAATAATCATGATTAAAAGTTTGATCATTAATCCCGGTTCCACATCTACAAAGGTTGGTATTTTTGAGGACGAGACTCTTGTAAAAGAGGAAACCTTAAGACACAGCACTGAGGAAATCGAGTCCTATGCATCAATTATCGATCAGAAGGATTTCCGTAAGAACATTATCCTTGATTTCCTTAAAAAGGAGAGCATCGATATCAAGTCCTTCAACGTGATCGTAGGAAGAGGCGGACTTCTTCGTCCCATTCCCGGTGGCACCTATGAGTGCACAGATGCACTGTTAGAGGACCTCAGAAAGGGCGTTCAGGGACAGCACGCATCCAACCTTGGCGGTATCCTTGCAAGAGAGATCGGCGATGAGATCGGCGTTCCTTCCTACATCGTTGACCCCGTAGTAGTTGACGAGATGGAGCCCGTTGCCCGCATTTCAGGTGTGCCTGAGATTGAGCGTGTTTCCATCGACCATCCTCTTAACCAGAAGGCTGTTGCAAGACGCTATGCTAAGGAGATTGGCAAAAAGTATGACGAGATCAGCGTTATCGTAGTTCACATGGGCGGGGGCACATCCACAGGCGTTCACAAGAACGGCAAGATGGTTGATGTATACGCAGCACTTAACGGCGACGGAGCATTCTCTCCCGAGAGAGCAAACGGCATTCCTGCCAAGGCTCTTGTAGATATGTGTTTCTCCGGCAAGTACAGCTACGACGAGATGAAAAAGAAGATCGTTGGCTACGGCGGACTTAACGCTTACCTTGGAACCAACGATATGAGAGAAGTTAACAAGATGTGCGAGGAAGGCAACGAGAAGGCAATCCTTGTTCGTGAAGCCTTCATCTATCAGATCTGCAAGAACATAGGTGCCTGCGCTACAGTTCTTAAGGGCAAGGTTGACCAGATCATTCTTACAGGCGGTATCGCATACGGTCAGGTTATCACAGACAAGATCAAAGAGCGCGTTGACTGGATCTGCCCCGTTACCGTATATCCCGGTGAGGACGAGCTTCTTGCTCTTGCACAGGGCGCTATCCGTGTAATTAACGGCGAGGAGAAGGCTCAGCAGTATTAATGATGATATAAGCGAATAAGCAATAAGGCTAACCATGCTTGCATGGTTAGCCTTAATTATTTATGAGCTTAACAAGAATGAGGAAAAAAGACATGCGAATGAAATGAGCATGGCGATTTCCGAATTCTTGTAGGATTGCGACAGTTTCGAAGAAACGAAGCAATCCGTATATCATCATTTATCAGGAAACAGCGCATTTCTGAGGCAGAGGCGCTGGGTGCCGGCCTCCAGATCCCAGGTGTGGAAGGCGCCGCCCATGCAGTATTTTCTGCTCTTGCAGTTCTTGCATTTCTCATCGTCTTCGCCTTTATCATAGCGATAATCTTTGAATTCATTCTCCCAGATATCGGAGAAACGCCTGCTTCCTATATTGCCCTGAACTACGCCCTTCTGGGTTCTGTCGATATCAAGGCATCCCATTACGTCTCCGGTTACTGTGATGCTGGCAACGGTAATTCCCGCCATGCAGAAGAAGTACCAGTCTCTTACTTCTCTTTCATAGTCAAGACCGAGATAGTGGCAGCAGCCGTAGGTGACAGGATCATTGTCAGCTCTTTTGCTGCGGATGAAATCCATGATTGTCTTGTGGTCTTCATCGGTGAGAAGGAGCTCGGGATGTTCAAGGGCTCTTCCTATAGGCTCAATGCCCATGACACGCCAGCTGTCGATATCAATGCCGCTCATTATCTCATACAGCGGCTCCAGCTGACTTATGGTCTGATGATTGACCACCGTTGTGACCATGATCTGGTCAAAGCAGTTAAGATCTATCAGATTCTGAATGCCCTCCATGGCTCTGCGGTAGGCGCCGGGAAGGCCGCGGATCTCATCATGGGTGTCGGGAAGGCCATCGATACTTACGGAAATTGTGTTCATTCCGCATCTCTTCAGCATCTGTGCTACTTCCGGCGTTATCAGGATGGCGTTGGAGGTCATTCCCCACTTGAATCCCAGGGAGTGAGCATAGCTCATAACCTCTTCAAAGTCCTTATACAAAAGGGGCTCTCCTCCGGTTACGTTGATCTGGGGAAGAGAGTCCTTATAATCCTCTTTTAACTGATCCAGTATATTTTTCCAGGAAGCGGCGCTCATCTCGGCGGCACTTACCTCTCCGCATCTTGAGCCGCAGTGGCGGCAATGCTCGTTGCAGTTAAGAGTGAGCTCGAAAAAAAGCTGCTGGAGTTTGGGCTTTTTAAAGAACTTGACCCGCAGGTCATGCTGCAGGTCAAGGTGTGATAATTTCATTTTGGCTTTGTTCATATCTATATATCCTTAATGCGTCTTATTTGTATCAGCCATCTACTGTTGGTGGTCCGTATACTGCGGGGATCGACGGAATCTTGTAATTGTCGGAATCACCCGGATCCACAAGATTATCTTCCGATGAATCAGGAAGGCTTGTAGCTTCTGAAGGAACCTCTTCCATAATTATGTCCTCGGATGGTGCTGCGGTGCTCTCATCTGCACTTATTTCTATTGAACTCTCGGATGAAGCATCGAAAGAACTATACTGGGTATCTGTATCTGAAACGGAAGACTCTGATGCAGCATCTGCCGCAGAGTCCATTGCAGATGCATCCTCGGCTGAAATACCGTAGGCGCTGCCGGGATCTTCATATTCTACCGGCGGGCCGTAGCCGCAAGCTGCATTGAGAATCATGCTTGCAAGACCGGTTGTGGTTGCTATAACAACTTTTTTGGTCATTTTTTTCATACTTAATTCCTCCATAGAATTACATACATAATAAACAAATGCGGGAATCTTTTCAATTTCTTTTTTGGGGGGAAGAAGCTATCTATTCACAACATATGGCGGTTGAACATTTTACGCAAATCTGCTAAAATAGTTCCCGTACTTTGACTAAAAATTGGGGACCTATGCCCCAAATTGGAGAATAGAAGAATGAGTATTATTGATAAGATTATTGGAACACACAGTGAAAGGGAGCTTCGCAGGATCAGAGGAACCGTTGATTCAATCGAAGCAATGAGACCCAAGATGCAGGCTCTTTCCGATGAGGAACTCAGGGCCAAGACAGATGAGTTTAAGAAGAGACTTGCCGATGGCGAAACTCTCGACGACATCATGCCTGAGGCATATGCGGTAGTTAGAGAGGCCGGTAAGAGAGTTCTCGGTATGGAACACTTCAGAGTTCAGCTTATTGGTGGTGTTATCCTCCACCAGGGCCGTATCGCCGAGATGAGAACCGGTGAAGGTAAGACCCTTGTGGCTACACTCCCTTCATATCTTGACGCTCTTGCAGGCAAAGGTGTTCATGTCGTAACAGTCAACGATTACCTGGCTAAGCGTGACGCTGAGTGGATGGGTAAGATCCATGAATTCTTGGGACTTACTGTCGGTGTTGTACTTAACAGCATGACCTCCGAGGAGAGAAAGGCTGCCTACAACTGCGATATCACTTATGTTACCAATAACGAACTTGGTTTTGATTATCTTCGTGACAACATGGCCATCTACAAGGAGCAGTGCGTTCTTCGCGGACTTAACTATGCCATCATCGATGAGATAGACTCAATCCTTATCGACGAAGCAAGAACTCCTCTTATCATTTCCGGTCAGAGCGATAAATCAACCAAGCTCTATGAGGCCTGCGATATTCTGGCCAAGCAGATGACCCGTGGTGAGGATCAGGAAGAGCTCACCAAGATGGATGCTATCATGGGTGTCGAGAGAGAAGAGACCGGTGATTTCATCGTTAATGAGAAGGATAAGATAGTCAACCTTACAGAGCAGGGTGTTGCCAAGGTTGAGAGATTCTTCCGTATAGAGAACCTGGCTGATCCCGAGAACCTTGAGATCCAGCACAACATCATCCTGGCTCTTCGTGCCAACAACCTTATGCAGAGAGACCATGACTATATCGTCAAGGATGATGAGGTACTTATCGTAGACGAGTTCACAGGACGTATCATGCCCGGACGTCGTTATTCTGACGGTCTCCATCAGGCCATCGAGGCTAAGGAGCATGTTAAGGTTAAGAGAGAGTCCAAGACTCTTGCTACCATCACCTTCCAGAACTTCTTCAACAAGTTCGACAAGAAGTGCGGTATGACCGGTACAGCTCTTACAGAGGAGAGAGAGTTCCGTGATATTTACGGACTTGATGTTATCGAGATTCCTACCAACGAGCCTGTTATCCGTAAGGATCTTCAGGATGCTGTATACAAGACCAAGAAGGAGAAACTCAATGCTATCTGCGACGCAGTTGTGGCATCCCATGAGAAGGGCCAGCCCGTTCTTGTAGGTACCATCACCATTGAGTCTTCAGAGGAAATCAGTAAGCTTCTTAAGAAGAGAGGAATTCAGCACCACGTACTGAACGCCAAGTTCCATGAGATGGAGGCTGAGATCGTAGCAGAGGCCGGAAGAAAGGGCGCCGTTACCATCGCCACCAACATGGCAGGCCGTGGTACCGATATCAAGCTTGACGAGGATGCAAGAGCAGCCGGAGGACTTAAGATCATCGGTACTGAGAGACATGAATCAAGACGTATCGATAACCAGCTCCGTGGACGTTCAGGACGTCAGGGAGATCCCGGTGAGTCCAAATTCTATCTTTCACTTGAAGACAACCTTATGAGACTCTTTGGTTCAGAGAGACTCATTGCAATGTTCAATACACTTAAGATACCTGAGGGCCAGGAGATTGAGCACGCATCTCTTTCCAAGGCCATCGAGTCAGCTCAGAAGAAGATCGAGTCCAACAACTACGGAATCAGAAAGAACCTTCTTGAGTACGACCAGGTTAACAATGAGCAGAGAGAGATCATCTACGCAGAGCGTAAGAAGGTTCTTGACGGTGACTCCATGCGTGATTCCATCTACAAGATGATCACAGATATTGTTGAGGCATCCGTAGAGACCGTTGTGGGCGAGGAGAATGATGCTGACAACTGGAATCTCAAGGAGCTCAATGAACTTCTTTTACCTACTATTCCTCTTAAGAAAATCACAAGAGGACGTATTGATAAGCTTACCAAGTCCGGCCTTACACAGCAGCTCAAGGAAGAGGCTGTAAGACTCTATGAGGCAAAAGAGGCAGAGTTCCCTGAGCCTGAGACCATAAGAGAGATTGAGCGTGTCATCCTTCTTAAGGTTATCGACAGAAAGTGGATGGACCACATCGATGATATGGATCAGTTAAGGCAGGGTATCGGACTTCAGGCTTACGGCCAGAGAGATCCCAAGATTGAGTACAAGCTCTCAGGTTATGAGATGTTCGATGAGATGACCAAGAACATCAAGGAGGATACCGTAAGACTTCTGTTCCACGTTCACATCGAGGAGAAGGTTGAGCGTGAGCAGGTTGCCAAGGTTACGGGAACAAACAAGGATGACTCAGTTGCCAAGGCTCCCGTTAAGAGAGTTGAAGCCAAGGTTTATCCCAATGATCCATGCCCATGCGGAAGCGGCAAGAAGTACAAGAACTGCCACGGCAGGGTATGAGCGATATAAGGACTGAGAAACCACAATGCTGTGCTTGCACAGAGCATTGTGGTTTTGATAGGACTGAACGTACATGAGTAAGTAGCACGGTAGTGCGGATTACGAATGTACGTAGGAGTGCGGGAGCGAAGCGGAGCAGTCCGTATCGCTCGTTTATATGTATAGGAGTTAGAATAATGGTAGTTTTAGATCAGATGAAGGTTGAGATTCAGAACCTTCAGGATACACTTAAAGAGGTCACAGCTTCCCTGGACCTTGACACTAAGAAAAAGATAATCGAAGAGCTTTCAAGAGAGATGGAGGAGCCTAACTTCTGGGACAACGCAGAGAAGGCCAACAAGAAGACCAAGGATCTTAAGAACATGCAGGACCTTGTGGAGAACATTGAAAGACTCAATAACCAGTACGGCGACATCATAGATCTTATCGATATGCAGAACGCAGAGGGTGTTGATGATGAGGATATGGCAGCTGAGATCAGATCTGAGCTGGATGATTTCGAGACAACCCTTGAGAATATCCGTATCAGCAACCTTCTGAACCAGCCCTATGACAAATATGATGTAATCCTTCGTCTTAACGCCGGTGCAGGCGGTACAGAGGCCTGTGACTGGGCAAGCATGCTGTATCGTATGTACACAAGATGGGCAGAGAGAAAGGGCTTCACCACAGAGGTTCTTGACCTTCTTGACGGAGACGAAGCCGGAATCAAGTCAGTTACTTTCCAGATCACAGGAACCAATGCTTACGGACTTCTTAAGTCAGAGCACGGCGTACACAGACTTGTTCGTATCAGTCCCTTCAATGCGCAGGCCAAGAGACAGACATCCTTCGTATCCTGCGACGTAATGCCTGATATCGAGGAGGATGTTGATATCGACATCAATCCCGATGATCTTAGAATTGATACTTATCGTTCAAGTGGTGCCGGCGGACAGCACATCAACAAGACTTCATCAGCTGTACGTATCACTCATATCCCTACCGGCGTTGTTGTTGCCTGCCAGAATGAGCGTTCACAGTTCCAGAACAAGGACAAGGCTATGCAGATGCTGAAGGCCAAACTCTTTATCATGAAGCAGGAAGAGCAGGCTGCCAAGCTTGCCGGCATCAGAGGTGAGGTTATGGATAACGCCTGGGGCAGCCAGATCAGATCCTACGTACTTCAGCCATATACAATGGTTAACGATACACGTACAGGCTTCAAGGCATCCAATGCCGACGGAGTTCTTGACGGAGATCTTGATCCCTTTATCAATGCTTATCTTAAGTGGCTTGCTACAGGTGGTAAGCCTGTTGGAGATACCTCTGAGGAGTAATTGGGAATAATTTAATTTAAGAGTAATTACAGACAATATTTAAGCCTGAAGGCTTACCGGTGAGTAGTCGGTATTTCCTTCAGGCTTTTTTTTCGAATATTATTTGCTTTTAATATACAACCACCTTGTTTCTGCCGGTGTTCTTGGCTTTGTACAGTGCATTATCTACATTCTGGATGGTCTTACTGAAGTCTCCGGTATATCTTGAAACGCCGATGGATACTGTGACCGGAACAGGAATGTCCGTTGCGGCTTCTATATCGCGCCTGAACTGTTCCATTCTGGCGCAGGCGTTGTTTACATCACAGTTTTTCAGTATAATGATGAATTCTTCGCCGCCAAATCTGATAACAAAGTCATCGTCGTGGGTCTCATTTGAAAGCTTCTGGCCGATATAGAGAAGGGTCAGATCTCCGGTGTAGTGTCCGTGTTCGTCGTTGACCTGCTTGAAATAGTCAATATCCAGCATTGCAACTGCGACGGGGCCGTTTATATCCTTCAGAGCATTCTGGGTGATTATCCTCTCCAGGAGATGCCTGTTATATACCTGGGTAAGCGGGTCTGTTACCATGGCAAGCTCCAGCCTCTGCATTATTCTGTAATGATCCAGGTAAAAAAGCATAAGGAACATATGGGAGATAAAGATTCCAATGGTGCATAGACACATGGGGACAATGATACATTCAAGATCGGAGTATGTGATGACCGTTGTGGATATAATGACTTCCAAAATAAACAAAATGCAGGAAAAAAGTGACTCCAATGGCTTGGATGCAAAACCTGTCAGCATAAATACGAGATAAATTATAATAAAACCCTCTCCTGCATAGGTGTTGTCCTCGAGCCTGAAAACAGTACAGATACAACTAAGAGCTATGGCGTGGACCAAAAAATGATCCATAAATACAAGAACGCTGCGTTTTTGGCAACGACCGGTGACGATAAGAAACACTGCCGCTGCGATAAATGCGAACAGCCTTGGAAGCAGGGTGGGAATAATGGAACCGTTTATCAGATAATCCGGAATAAGATACAGCATGGATAATAAAGCTGATGCAATCGTTATCACAGCCACATAGTTCTGATAATATCTGCATTTTGCCTCATAGAAATCCTTTTTTTCTTCAGGATTCATGCTGCAATAGTCTTTTCGTAATTCGATGAGCGTCTTTGCTCCGTGTATAAGATTCATGATGTAACCCCCTAAATCATTGTACATTCTTTTGCGAAATAACGAAAGTGTATTTTTGATATTCTAATAATTGCCCTGAAAGGTTATTTTTGGGTGTGGATGTTTTGGGAAAAATATTGCAGAATAGAGGATATAAGGCTTTTGGAGGATTGGGAGGTCCACATGGGAAAGATTACGGATATAAGAGAAAATATAGGAAAAGTCATAATAGGAAAAGATGAGACGATAACTATGGTGCTGACGGCCATTCTGGCGGGGGGACATGTGCTCCTGGAGGACGTTCCGGGAACCGGTAAGACTATGCTGGCTAAGGCGCTGGCCAGATCCATCGATGCTTCATATAACAGGATTCAGTTTACACCGGACCTGCTGCCATCTGATATTACGGGACTAAACGTATACCAAGCGGGTAAGGGCGAGTTTGTCTTTAACGAGGGACCGGTTTTTTGCAATATCCTTCTCGCAGATGAGATAAACAGGGCAACTCCCAGAACTCAGGCCGGACTTCTTGAGTGTATGGAGGAGAGACAGGTCACCATAGACGGTGTCACCAGACGGCTTGCCGAGCCCTTTTTTGTAATAGCTACTCAGAACCCCATTGAGACCAGCGGAACTTTTCCTCTTCCCGAGGCGCAGCTGGACAGATTTATCATGAAGCTCTCCATGGGGCTTCCCGGAAGAGATGAGGAAGCGGGCATATTGGAGAGGTTTCTTGGTGAGAAGAAAAACGCACTGCTGGAGAGCCTTGAGCCTGTTGCAAGCATGAATGATATAGAGACCATGAAGGCTGAGGCTCTGAAAGTACAGGTGCATCCTCAGATAAGGGAATACATCGCAGACATTGCGGTTGCCACAAGAAAAAGAGATGACGTGGCAGCAGGTGTGAGCCCCAGAGGAAGTCTTGCACTTATGAACAGTGCCCAGGCCTACAGTTATATTCAGGGAAGGGACTATGTAACTCCCGAGGATGTCAAGAAGCTTGCGGGACCTGTTCTTGCACACAGATTGTATGTTGGCGTAAGCTTCGGCTCTGTCAGAAGCGGCAGGGAGATAATCGATGAGATATTAAATGAGGTCCCGGTACCTACAGAGGTATTCTGATGCCTATAATACTGATTCCAATTATTCTATATCTGCTGTATCAGCTGGAGAGATATCTTTTTGCAAGGTATTGGGAGAGGAATCTGGAGGTGGAGCTTGGTTTTGACAAAAGCGCCGTGGTGGAGGGGGAAGAGACATCCCTGACGGAGGTTGTCACCAACAGGAACTTCATTCCGCTTCATATCCTTCAGGTGGGCTTTCAGACTGATATAGGTCTGGCCTTTGATGATGAGACCAATGTGACGGTGTCGGACAGGGTTAATGTTCTGGATGTATTCAGCCTTCGCTTTTATTCCAGGATTACCAGGACTTTGCCGGTTCATTGCCCGCAGAGGGGGTATTACAGCATCCTTCAGACCAGTATCAATGCTTCGGATTTTTTCAGCCCGGATATTCATTATGCAATGAGAAAGCAGAGAACAAGTTTATATGTTTATCCAAGGCTTCTTCCCTTTGCCAGGATAGAGCCGCTAATGCTGCAGCTCTGCGGGGAGGTGGTGACAAGGCGCATTCTCTACGAAGACAATTTTACCTTCAGAGGAATAAGGGAATATGTGCCCACAGACCCCATGGGAAGCATCAACTGGAAGGCGACTGCAAGGACGGGGCAGATGAAGGTCAACATTCATGACTATACCTCAAGTCCTGAGATCACACTGGTGCTTAATGTGGAGGAACCAAGAATATTGTTTGAGACAGAACTTCTTGAGGACAGCATCAGGATATGTATGTCTCTGGCTGATGAACTGATCAAAAAAGGCATTCCCGTTTCGCTGCTAACCAACGGGAAGGACAAGGTCACCGGAGAGACGGTTACTCTGTCCGCAGGAGCGTCCAAGGATCATGTCACCAGCTTTTTAAGAGCTCTTGCAAGGATTGACCTTACCAAGGACAAGGATGATCTGAGGGAGATTATTAAACACAACGTGGAAAAAGAGGATAATGACAGAACAACCTACTGTTTTATCTCCACCAGTAGAAGAGAAGGCGCTGTTTCAGCTGCACAGACACTCTGCGACAAGAAGGGGCATTTGCTATGGATATGCCCAATAACAAGGGATATGGACAATACTCCCATAGGTGATAAGAGAATTGATCTTAGAATGTTTATTCATGAGTGAGACTATAGATGAATAAGAAACTGGAGATACTTAGAATTTTAAATAATATGATGCTCCCCTTTGTTATGGCGAGTGTTCTGTTCAGGGCCACGGGAATGGAGGGAAGCACCGCTATGTATGCAGGCAATCTGCTATTGACTGTATTCGTGCTGATAAGCGAGCTGGTGCAGTACCTTTTTTCAGGCATCGTGCCGTTCTTCCTGGGACACGGGGCGGGAATAGTGCTGTGCACCTATTTGTCGGTGGCTTCGGGAACCCAGAATATGGGCTTTACGATTGTCAGAGCGATTATCATGGCAGCGATAACAGTTATTGCCATCAACGCCAAGCTGGGAAAGGGCGTGTATTTCTATCCGGCTATGCCTGAGGCATTTTTGTTTGTGGCGATGATGATAGCCTGCAAGCTGGCCAAGGCTGGGGATGCGCAGCTGCTGGTGCTTCTGTGCGAGATATTCTGGGGAATCCTGGCGGTGATCTTTTATAATACCAGGCAGACGGCAGCAGCGGTGTCAGTGTTTAAGGAGAGGGCGAGAGTTCCCTATGAATCCATACTTGGGACCAATCGTCTGATGCTGGTGATATATATCGGTATCAGCATGGTGTTTATGGCTCTCTGTGTCTTTTTGGACTATGGAAAAGAGATAATGGACGCAGTGGGAGCGGTTATGATCAGGTTCCTTAAGTGGCTGTTTTCACTGTTTGATTACACCATCATGGAGGAAGAGTATCTTCCGCCGCCGGCCCAGGGACAGGGAGAATTGGCGCTTCATCCAATGGGCTATGACGACTCATATATCAGGATACTTTGGGATGTGCTTTTTGGTATGCTGACGATAGTGGTGGCCATCGGCTTTGTGATTGCCATGGTTAAGGCTGTAATGTTTTTTATCAGGTATTTCAACGAGGGACGCATAGGGATAAGGGACAGGCTCTCGAGGGATAAGGTTGAGTATCTTAAGCCCGCTTTTCAGGAGGAAACCGGTGACAGAGACGGCAGAAAAGAGAATCGAATTCCGCTTGCAGCAAGGCTTTCGAACAGGGGCCAGGTAAGACTTTTGTACAAGAGATTTGTAAAAAAGGGTGCAGGCTTTGAGGATGTTCGCTCCAGCCATACCCCGGAAGAGCAGCTAAGGGCCGCCTATAGCGAAACGGGAAATAGTCAGGATATCAGAAAATTATATGAAAAAGCAAGATACAGTAAAGAGGAGATATCCTCTGAGGATGTAAGGCGGATGAGAAAAATGTCACGGTAGCTTAATAAACTGCCGTGACATTTGTTATGTTGCCGTGTTCGTCGCAGGTGAAATTCCATACGCCGTGACCCTTAAGTCGATGTTCTGTGAGGTAATAGGTTCCGTCAACCTCTGAGATGTAATAGGGGGTTCCGCCGCCTATAAAGTAGTCAGAGTAGATATCTTCGTAGTTTCCGGAAGAGAGCTCATGAAGATCTCCGGTTCTTATTATGGTCGCAGCATTCTGATCTCCTGAAAGGTCTGTGGAAACCGTTATGTAATAATAATCACCGATGGCGGTTATCTGAGCCATTCCCGCGATCTGTTCAGGGATGTCTACGCTTTCCTTGATGCTAAGATCCTGGAGACTGCATCTGTAGATCTTGGGAGCCTGGCCGGACTGGGATACTCCTGAGACAAAAAAGATATCTCCGTCGATTATGGAAAAGGATCTTACGTAGATTCCATCAAGCTCCGGGATCTTCTTGATCTCAGTGAGGTATATTCTTGAAGAATCCGCGGGGTGTCTGAAGCAGTACAGCTCACCGGTGACGGAACTCCATACATAGAAGGTGTCGGTCTGTTTGTCATAGACGGTGTAGTGCGGCCTGCTGCCTACGTTGTAGAGAGACTGGGTATTGATGAATTTGCCGTCAAATTTCTCAAATACCAGTATTCTGTTGTTCTCTGTGTCGTCTGCGATATATACCTTGCCATCACTTGCCAGAGTATGGGGCTGCGTGAGATTCGATGACATTATATGCCACTGATTCAGAGGAATGCCCATTTCAGTGCTGTAGATGATACGGTTGTGATAGCAGTCCACAATGAAATAGGTATCGTCGACCTTGGTGACGTAGGTGGGGACGCTGAGTTCTGAGTCAAAGTTCTGCATCGGCTCGTAGGTAGCTGCGAACTCTTCGGGATTCTCGCCTTCTGCGGTGATGGTTGAAATCTCCACATAGTCCTTGCCGTCGTAGGCGGGGACAGCAGAACTTTCCTGCCTGCCAGTGTTTAGTCCGCAGGAGCAGAGGCTCAGGCCCAATAACAATGCCAATATTGGTGCTGTATATGTTTTGATATTTTTTAATCTATTTAATTTGTTACTTACTCTGATCACAATAGTCCTCGTGGATTAATTTTTTTTAACTATAATATTGTATTCTTCCGCCGGTAAAATTTCCAGCCGTGAAATTTCAAACAGTTGAAAAAAAGCAGATAAAAAGATAACATTAATATATGCGGAGGTGCCAATATGGTTACGATTAGTCTGTGCATGATAGTTAAGAATGAAGAAGCGTGCCTTGGAACATGCTTAAAGAGTCTTCAGGGCATAGTTGATGAGATGATCGTTGTTGATACCGGCTCTACTGACAGAACCAAGGAGATAGCCCGGGAAAACGGCGCTACTGTCTACGATTTTGAGTGGACAGGGGACTTCAGCGATGCCAGGAACTATTCATTTTCACTGGCAAAATGCGACTATATCTACGCCGCCGATGCGGATGAGGAACTGGACGAGGACAATCGCAAGAGATTCTTGAAGCTCAAAGGTGACATTGATGAGCTCAACATCGATATTGTCCAGATGTATTACTGCAATCAGCTTGCATTTAATACCGTCTACAACTATGACAGGGAACTTCGTCCCAAACTATTTAAGAGAATCCGTACCTTCAAGTGGGTCGATCCCATCCATGAGATGGTTTCACTGGATCCGGTAATCTGCAACAGTGATGTGGAGATCATTCACAGACCCAGGGAGAATCACGCAGGAAGAGATCTCGCCTCCTTCAGAAAAGCTATATCGGAGGGCAGAGCCATATCCAACAGGCTTCACGGAATGTACGCAAGGGAGCTGTTTCTTGCGGGTACCGATGATGATTTTATCAAGGCCAAAGAGTTTTTTGCCGCCTCCGTCAAGGACAATAACAGAAGCATAGATGAGGTCAAGCAGGCCTGCTGCGTTGTTGCCCATGCTGCTGTAATTGAGGATGACGCGGAGACACTTTTGAAGTATACTCTTAAGGATGCCATAACTGACATGAGCAGTGAGATGTGCTATGATCTCGGAGATTATTATTACAAAAAGAGAGATCTGGACGAAGCAGTTATCTGGTACTTTAATGCCGCCTATGAATGCACGAGCATTCTTGATATCAAGAAGAGCCGCGAACTTCCAAGGCTTGCACTGGCTAGGTGCTACAGAGAGCTTGGCAACGAGGAACAGGCCAGGGACTACGAGCGAGAGGCACAGCAGGTGGCGGACAATTATATTGAATAGCGTTTTGGAGTAATAATGCTGGATTTTTACAAAAACAAAAAAGTATTTATAACCGGTCATACCGGATTTAAGGGCGCCTGGCTTTGCAATATACTTGTGATGGCAGGCGCACAAGTTTATGGATATGCCTTGAAACCCCAGGAGAAAGAGAATCTCTTTGACATATCCAAAGTGGAGAAAAAGATCACGTCGCGAATCGGGGATATTCGTGATATGGATGCGCTTAAGAGCTTTTTTGATGAGGCGCAGCCCGAGATTGTGATACATCTTGCGGCTCAGCCCATTGTCAGGGAGAGCTACAGAAATCCCCGTTATACCTATGAGACCAATGTTATGGGCACAGTCAATATCTGCGAGTGCGTAAGAAACAGTAGCTGTGTCAGGTCTTTTCTTAATGTGACCACGGATAAGGTCTATCAGAACAACGAGTGGGAGTGGGGCTACAGAGAGGATGAGAAGCTGGACGGCTACGATCCCTATTCCAACAGCAAATCCTGCTCGGAGCTGGTGACACATTCTTATATCAATTCCTTTTTTAATGAGATGAATATCGCGGTATCAACTGCCAGAGCCGGTAATGTAATTGGCGGCGGAGATTTTGCTGCGGACAGGATAGTGCCTGACTGCGTTAGGGCAGTTAGGGATGGGCGCAGCCTCGTACTTCGTAACCCCTATTCCACAAGGCCTTTTCAGCATGTTCTTGAGGCGCTGTCAGCATACCTTCTTCTGTGCAAGGAGCAGTATACAGACAGGTCCAAGGCGGGATATTACAACGTCGGACCTGATGAAAGCGATGCCGTGACCGCAAGGAGACTGGCGGAGCTCTTTGGGGATAAGTGGGGTGAAGGATTTACTTTTGAGGAAAAAAGTGACGGAGGCCCCCATGAGGCCAACTACCTCAAACTGGATTGTTCCAAGATCAAGGTGAGGCTCGGATGGGCTCCTGTGTGGAACATCGATACCGCCATCGAGAAAACCGTGGAATGGACCAAGGCTTATTTTGACGGAAGTGCCAATGAGTGTCTGGAGAATCAGATACGTGAGTACTTTGGCTTAATATAATGATATGGGTGTCAAAAGTCAAAAATGCGTACATGCTTGCATGTTAAGCATTTTGACTTTATATAATTATTTGTATGTAAAGGATGAAATATGACAAGTTTTGACAGAGAGGCTGAGAAGGCCGCAAGAGAAGAGATTAAGAGACTTACCAAAGAGTATTATGAGAAGTTCTTGAAGACGGATAAAGAGGAGTTCTCGGAAGGGGACAGGATTCCCTATGCGGGACGCGTGTTTGACGAGAAAGAAGTTGTTAATCTGGTGGATTCTTCACTGGATTTCTGGCTCACAGCCGGAAGATATACAGATGAGTTTGAGGAGAAGTTTGCGAAGCTCCTTGGAGTTAAGTTCGCAAGCCTTGTAAACAGCGGATCCTCTGCCAACCTTATTGCATTCATGGCTCTTACAGCGCCGGAACTTAAGGAGAGGCAGATAAAGAGAGGGGATGAGGTAATTACAGTTGCCTGTGGATTCCCCACAACGGTAGCGCCCATACTTCAGTACGGGGCTGTGCCTGTATTCGTTGACGTGGCGCTTCCTTGCTACAACATCGATGTAACAAGACTGGAAGGAGCACTGTCAGATAAGACCAAGGCAGTCATGATAGCTCACACTCTGGGCAATCCCTTTAACCTCAGGGAAGTTAAGAAGTTCTGCACAGAGCATAATCTCTGGCTTGTGGAGGATAACTGCGACAGCCTGGGATCAGAGTACGAGATTGACGGGGAGACCAGATATACTGGAACCTGGGGAGATATCGGGACCTCCAGCTTCTATCCCCCTCATCACATCACCATGGGAGAGGGCGGCTGTGTATACACCGACAATCCTCTTCTTCACAGACTTGTCAGAAGCTTCAGGGACTGGGGAAGAGACTGCATCTGCCCTCCCGGCAAGGACAATTTCTGCGGCAGGAGATTTGACGGACACTTTGGTCAGCTCCCTGATGGCTATGATCACAAGTATGTATACAGCCACCTTGGTTACAACCTCAAGGCTACCGATATGCAGGCTGCAGTGGGCGTAGCTCAGCTGGATAAGCTTACTTCTTTTGCCGAGAGCAGAAGAAAGAACTGGAAGAGGCTTAGGGGTAATCTTGAATGTCTCTCAGATGTGCTTGTTCTTCCTGAGCCCGAGGAGGGTAGTAATCCTTCCTGGTTTGGCTTTATCCTGTGCGTGAAGGACGGTGCTGTAACGCCTGACGGACAGGCAATCACAAGAAATGCTATAACTGCTGCTCTTGAGAAGAACAATATTCAGACGAGACTTCTTTTTAGCGGAAATATCATTAAGCATCCTTGCTTTGATGAGTACAGGGATACCGATGCCTACAGGGTTAGCGGAAGTCTCGATACCACCGACAAGATCATGAGGGATGCTTTCTGGATCGGTGTTTATCCCGGACTTTCCGACAGGAAGATTGATTACATGTCAGAAGTCATAATAAAAGCCTGCGGAAAATAAAAATATTTTACGTTGGCGCTAAAGGTTTCAGCCTCTTTTGCCGAAAAAGAAATTGAGATACCAGGTTTTTTTCTCAAAATCAATGCAAAGGAGGCAGAATGATGTTAGACAAAAGACATGTTTACCTACGATTCATGGCTTTGTTTGTTGCTGCGCTTCTTGCTATTTCTCCTGTGACGGCGATGGCTTCTGAAAATGCGGAATTGGAAGAAGTCTATGGCGAAGGGATAGATGTTCAGGCTATATATGACAGTATAGACAGAGATAAGCTCAGAGCCACCATAGATGTGGAGGAACTCAAGGGTCTCATTGATGAGGAGGAGCTCCTTGCACAGATAGATGAGGACGAGCTTAGAGAGGAACTTGCCCGCAGGGAAGCGGAAGAAGCACAGCAAAAGGAAGAGAATCCTGAGGCAGATAATGGAGCTCAGTCAGGGGTGATCACCCTTGATGCGCCGGTGGAAGAGCTGCCGGAGGGAGTTGCCAAAGTAGAGTTTCCTGTTACTGATAATAAAGATGTATTTGATTTTATCATGGACCCCATGAAGCTGGTTTATCAGACAAGCGCAGCCAAGTACGGTGGGGGTAAGGTTGAAGAAAGTGCTACGGTTCTGTTTAAGAATTCAGACGGTGAGTATCTCTTTTCATCCACCAGTGATTTCCTTGCAATCAAGAATAAAGGCACGATTCCGGTTAAGGTTATCATTAAAGCGTCAATTATGAACGCAGACTCTTTTATAATGAACGGCAACAAGGAATTTGCAGACTCAGTCAATCCGGAACTGTATCTTGCACTTATAGACAATGATGGAAACGAAATTCCCGTAACTCCTGGCAAAGACGTTGTGCTTGAGTCGATATTGCAGGCACCTTCAAGGAAGGGCCCGACCTACGTCTGGAATGAAGAGTCCGGGCAGTATGAGGCTAAGGAGACCAGGGACGGGGAGGATTCTTATGAGGCATATTCCTTTGCGCTGACCGGTGCATGTAATGCAAACGGCAACTGGGGAAATACGACTTCAAGGCCTTCGATTGTGGTGTCCTGGAGCGCAATGGCTCTTGATGAGGATGAACTTCGGGAGGCTATGAAGCAAGCAAAGGAAAAAACTTCTGATGAAGCTACAGACGTAAGTTCTGCAGATGCTGATGAAATGACTTCCGGTGAAAGCAATTCTGATGAGGGCAATTCTGCTGAAGAAAATTCTGATGAGGATATTTCTGACGGAGAAACCATGGAGGTTCTGGAACTGACTGAAGATGAGGATAATCCCGAAAGTGATGATCCGGAGGAAGAGCCCAAGCGAAGACTCACACTTGAAGAGGACAAGCTGGAAAGGCTCCGCCGTGAGAAACTGGAAGAGCTCAAGGAGCAGAAACTTCAGGAACTCATAGAAGAAAGGCTTGAGGAGCTTGTAAGAGAAGAGTTTGAGAGGCTGTATCAGGAAGCTCTCGATGGAATAAACGCTGCACCTGAAAACAATGTGAATACGGAGACGGAAGGAACACCTGCCGATGAGGAGCAGCAAACGGAACTTGAAGAACTGATAATAGACGACAACGGCTGACAAGGACCGGTGCCCGGCATCGGTGAGATTTAAGAAACGAAATTGGAGCCTTGGCTGCTTACGAATTAGGACGGAGCAGCTAAGGCTTATTTAATAGACTGCGTAAGGAGCGGTGGTATGAAAAAAGTACTGGTGACAGGTGCCTTCGGATTTGCCGGGGCTAATCTTGTGGAACATATGTCGGGGGACAGCTATTTGGTTTTTGCCCTTGGCAGGGAGGGTTCTTCTCATAACAACAGATGTAAGGGGCTTAAGAATGTGGTTCCTGTTTACTGCGAGATGGAGAATTATGGCGACCTTCCCGGAATCCTTCGGGAAAAAGGGCGAGAGTTCCCGGACGCGGTGATCCACCTTGCCTGGGGCGGCGGACGGGATGATGAAGCAGCCCAGGAAGCCAATGTGAAGGCTTCTCTTGACCTCATGGAGGCAGCTCATGAAATGGGCGTGAAAAGATTTGTCGGAATAGGTTCTCAGGCAGAGTATGGGATAAAGGATGGAATTATTACAGAGGACCTTCCTCCCTCGCCCTTCAGCGCCTATGGAAGGTGCAAAGTTAAGGCTTACGAGCTTCTTGGTCAAAAAGCCCGTGAATATAATATGGAATTTATCTGGGGCAGGATATTCAGTCTCATCGGCAAATATGAGCCTTCCGGAAGAATGTTTCCGGATCTTGTTTCAAGACTCAAAAAGGGCGAGGGAATGATACTTAGTTCCTGCGAACAGTATTGGGATTATTTGGACGCAGGAGACGCTGCAGAGGCGATTTTGGCTCTTTTAGAGAGGGGACTGGACCAAAATATCTATAACATAGCAAACGGCGATTACAGGCCTTTAAAAGAGTTTACCGAAAGGACTGCAAAAGTTCTTTTGGCTGACCATGAACTTATAACTTACGGAGACAGGCCAAAGCCCTTCGTATCCCTTAAGCCCTCCGTGGACAAGATTTATAGGGATACAGGCTGGAGAGCATCGATCTCCTTTGAGGAGACGATCAAAAATATGATATAATTTAGTTAATAATCATTCGGGAGCACATAGATGTTCGATAAGCTTAAGGATCTGATAGCCGGGGGCGACATGGAGGAGGCCCTGTATGAGCTGCAGGAAGAATATGTGCATATTGAAGATCTGACCCCTGTGGATGCAGCATCTTTGTGTGTGCTTGAAGCCAGTATCTGGGAACAGCTTGGCGACGGCAATGCGGAGCTTGGCGCCATTGAAAAGGGGTTTAATCATAATGGAAGAAACTATGAGCTCTTTTACATGCTTGGAGTCTATTATCGCAACATAAATATTAACAAAGCCTATCTGTGTTTTGAGATGGCGGCTCATTACTGCGATAACGAGGAAGACAGGCAGGTGATTCTTGCGCAGCTTAAGGATGTAGAGGCCGATACGGCGCTGAGAGTCAGAAATGTGAGTATTATGGTGCTTTCCTATAACGATCTTGAGATCATGAAGGAATGCATATCTGCAATAGAAAGGTACCAGCCCGAGGGAAGCTATGAGATAGTGGTTGTGGACAACGCATCTCAGGAAGAGGGCGTTTATGAGTACCTTCGCGGCAAAGAAGAGGAAAGCAGCGGACATTTCAAGCTGGCTCTTCTGGACAAAAACCTGGGCTTTGCCGCCGGCTGTAATTTCGGGGCTTCCATGGCAGAGGAAGGCAACGATATATTCTTTTTGAACAATGATGCTGTGGTGACTCCTAATGCCATCTTCTGGCTGCGGATGGGCTTGTATGAGGACAGAAACGTGGGCGCCGTAGGGGCTGTTTCCAACTCAGCTCAGGGACAGGACATGGGGCCTTCCTTTTTCGAGAAGGCAGCAGGCACCGCGCTTGAAGATAACTGGCATAAGAGCCTTGAACTTGGCAGGAGTCTTGATATTTTTGAGAGGACAGCAATGTCCAATGTACGGCTGGCCGTTAATTCGCTGGTCAGGAGATACAAGCTGATAGGCTTTGCAGTCCTTGTTTCCGGGGATGCCATCAGGGCGGCCTGTCCCGATAACAAGGTCTTTGACGAAAGATTCTATCCCGGATATTTCGAGGACGATGATCTGGGCATACGTTTAGCGCTGGCAGGCTTTGATCAGTATCTTTGCACAAATGCCTTCGTGTACCATAACGGCGGCGGTGGCTTTGCGGGGCACAGCGATGCCATGGAGGTTAACAGGGAGAGGTTCCGGGAGAAATGGGGCTTTGATGCCTGGAGCTATGTCAGCTACTGGGAGGAGGTAATTCCTCCTGTTACGGATTACTATTTTGATAAAAAAAGGCCCTTGAGAATACTTGATCTTGAGTGCGGCCTTGGAGCCACGGCCTCGAGAATTAAACAGATCCTGCCGGATTCCTTTGTTGCAGGTGTGTGCCTTAATTCTTTTGCGGCGGCGATCGCGGGGCATATGGCCGATGAGGTGACCTGGGGAGATCCCAATCTCTGTGAACTTCCCTGGAAAGACAGATCTTTTGACGTGGTCATTGCCTCCAAGGAAAGGGTCTGTCTTACAAGAGTGCAGCAGTTTATTGTGAGCGGTGGAATATATATTAACGAAGAAGGGGTGAAGCTTTTATGAAATGTCCCAATTGCGGTGGTATTCTAAAAACAAATATGAACTTTTGCCCTTTTTGCGGTAAAAAAGTCTTCGAGGACAGCAAAGAGTTCCTTATCAAGATCAGCTGTCAGGGCCACAGAGATGATGATAAGAGCGTGATGAAGGTGTTTGTGGATGATGAGAAGCTCTATGAAGTAAGGCCCGGCGAGGTTATCTGTTTTTCCGCCAAGGCCGGTTACCACACGCTTAAGTTCAGACATAAGATTAGGACCAAACTGATTCAGATCCAGCTCCTTAGTAACTATGTTATCAAGGTCAACTACAATTCCCTTACAAGTCTTATTGAGACCAGCGTAAGCGGCATTGACGATATGACGGACCCAGACAATCAGGCTGAATTTGAGGACATCTTTATCAGTGAGCCGGTGCTTACCTCAGACAATAAAAAGTGGGAAATTTCGAATATCGACAAGGATGGTCCGGACTACGAGATCAAGGCCAGCAGCGGGTTCAAGGAAGGGACTTTAAGCCTTTTTGCGGAGCGCTGCGAGTTTAAATGCGAAGCGGACTTCAAGGTTGATATAACCGAGTACAAGAATGTGCTGAAAATCAGCAGAAAAATGGGCTCTATAGACTTTGAATGTGCGGGAAAAATACATAAAGTTTATAGTATTCCGAAAGATAGCTACAATGAGGTTATGGCATATTTGACCAATCATCTGGAAGCTATAAATGCCGATGAATAGCGGCTTTACGCCATATAACAAACAGTACTGCGGTACTGTTTGTTTTTTCGTTAATTAGTACGAGAATTTTCGAAGTAAATTAATTCACGATATATCGGTATTAACGTTAAAAAGTCTTTTATTTTAACAATGAATTGTGAAAAAAGTGTGAACACTTTCGCAAATTCTTGTGCACAAACGCACTTTCGTTAAAATGCCAAAAATCACTTGTTAATCTTGATAAAATTTTAGTTGAAAATTCCCCTAAAAAGTGAATGACGAAAAACCGTCTATGTGGTAGACTATTCAATGCAAAAAGAAAGATTTCACAAGATTTTGAAGTACGTAGGAGGAAAGAGTCATGACAAAAGCAGAGATTTTAAAGAAGGAAATCTTACAGCAGTATAAGAGTGTCAGACAGTTTGCAATAGATATGTCTATTCCATACAGCACACTTGTAACAGCTTTAGATAGGGGGATCGAGGGAATGGCTTACGGAACAGTTATTAAAATGTGCGATCGTTTAAATCTGAATCCGGTTGATTTTTCAACACTTGAGCAGGGCACAGACCTTGGCAAGAAGATCGTTGAGAATCGTGTTATGCAGCAGTATGTTAAGCTTAACAAAGCCGGACGCAAGAAGATCCTTGACATGATGGGAGACTTCTCTCAGCTTGACAAGTATCAGGCAGACTGATAACCGGTCAACATAAAAGTATTAAAATCTTTGCGGATTTGTTATAATAGCAACCGCAAAGATTTTTTTTGCATTATTTTATATGTATTGGAAAGGAAATACTGATATGCACTATGATTATCTGATAGTTGGGGCAGGACTCTTCGGTGCTGTTTTTGCAAGAGAAATGACGGATCTTGGAAAAAAGGTTCTTGTGATAGATAAGAGAGATCACATAGCCGGCAATATTTACACAGAAAGCCGCATGGGCATCAATGTCCATAAGTACGGAGCACATATTTTTCACACTTCCGACAAGGAGGTCTGGGAGTATGCCTGCAGATTCGCTGAGTTTAACAACTACATCAATTCACCTGTGGCTGTATACAAGGATGAATTGTACAACCTTCCTTTTAACATGAACACCTTCAGCAAGATGTGGGGCATCAAGACTCCCGCGCAGGCCAGGGCAATTATCGAGAAGCAGGCAGAAGCTGAGAAGGACAGAATCCGTAAGGAAAAGGGAACTGAAGCCTTTGAGGCTGAGAACCTTGAGGAACAGGCTCTTAGTCTCGCAGGAAGGGATATATACGAGAAACTGGTAAAAGGATATACCGAGAAGCAGTGGGGCAGAGATTGCAAGCAGCTTCCTGCTTTTATCATAAGACGTCTTCCCATGAGATTTATCTACGACAATAACTATTTCAACGACAGATATCAGGGAATTCCCATGGGTGGCTATACAGGGATGGTTAATAAGATGCTTGACGGAATTACAGTTAAGACCGGTGTCGATTACTATGATTTCGTTAAGATGGAAGGAAATGTCCCTGCAGAACCTTTTGAATCTGTGGCAGGTGACAGCTTCGGCAAGATTCTTTTCACCGGAATGATAGATGAGTTCTTTGGCTACAAGCTGGGAACACTGGAATACAGATCCTTGAGATTTGAGACTGAGGACCTTGAGGATGTGGACAACTATCAGGGTAATGCGGTTGTGAATTATACAGAAAGAGAAGTTCCCTACACAAGAATTATCGAGCACAAGCATTTTGAGTATGGACAGGGCAAGGGAACCATAATCACAAGGGAATACCCTGCTGAGTGGAAGCATGGTGATGAGCCTTACTATCCAATGAACGATGATAAAAATAATGAACTCTATGCCAAGTACAAAGAGCTGGCCGAGGAGTTTGGTAATGTCCTGTTCGGAGGAAGACTTGGACAGTACAAGTACTACAATATGGATCAGGTGATAAGAGCTGCACTTGATATGGTCGCAGCAGAGAAATAATTGTTTAATAGAAGAGAACGAAAAGAACCGGCGCAATTTGGCATGCGCCGGTTCTTTTGCCGCGTAGCGGCATATATTATTTCAAGTCACGATGCTGCAGCAAAGTGACCGAAGCCGAAATGACGTAGAAAAAACTTCTTTAACAGTAGTTGTTGAACATCATTCCGGAATACTCGCTGGTAATGTACGGTGAAGAAGTATCTCTGCTGTCGGGGTTGCGATAGTTGACAACAGGTCTGTCCACATATTTCATGGGATCTATGGATATCTCTTTGGTCTTCTCTATAAGGGCATCCGAGAAATTATTGATGGGTGCCAGTGCTTCCTTGCTTCCGGGTCCCGATATGGCCTGGGACAGAAGCTCGTCATCTATAGAAAGTGTTCCGTCGGATTCAAGCTTGATACCGATATCTTCTATGCCCGACATGTGCTGGATCGCAAGCCCTACGGTGTCGGATTTGAGTTTGTCACTCTTGAATTTCTCTACATGGGCTCCTGAAGCCTCTTTTACGAAATCATTGTAATTATCCACAAGGGAATGTATGTGTTTCTTGAGAGCTTCATTATCGTTCTGCACACCTACGTGAATAGTACTTCCGAATTCGGTGGTGTCCTTGAGCTGGAGTTCGAATTTGCCGCCGACGGTAAACTTGTTGGAGATGGAAATCTTTTCCTCTCCGTTAAGTGAAAAGTGTGCGTTGGTGGCGGGAGCGGATACCTGATCAAGTCCCAGGTAGGAAACGGCTCCTTTTTGGAGATCCGGGTTATTCTCAAAGATCTCGAACTGGCTCGTTTCGCCGGAGCGAAGACCTGTCTTGGTGGAAGAGATCTGCAGTGCTGAACGTCCGCCTTCTTCTATAATATTGGCGCTGAGTCCTATGCCGGCTTTGTTAATGAGTTTTTCAAGCTTGTCCTGAATATCTATGTTCCTGTCACCGTTGTAGATGCTGAACTGGAACTCGAAATCCTGTTGGCCGATCCTTACGTCAAAAGCGTAGTTGCCGGCGGGAAGTCCCGTTGAATCCTTGGGAAGATATCTTCCTGTATTGGTCTGAGGTGTGGCCAGTTGCGTGACGTTGATGTCGAAGCCGATATTTCCGACATCCTCTTCGGGAGTCTTACCTATATAAGAAGCAAGAACTTTATCTTCGTCGCTGGTATATGCAGACGAGTGATTAAGAGAAGACTTGCCGGTCTGGTTGTTCAAACCGATAATGCTTCCCTGGAGCTGTCTTGCTCGCTCTTTTATATCTATAGCCTCGTTGCGAGACTTATCGTCATCCGTTAAAAGATATAGAGGGGACTTCTTGTTGAGTCTTGCTATTGATTTGTATACATCACGCAGCTCATCCTTACGATGTGCGTCTGCCTGTGTAACATCCTTGGATACGTAATCCTGTATGAAATGGTTATAAGCGCCATTTAGAGAAATGCCTGCCATAATATGCCCCTCCTTTCTTCCTTGATAACATGCGAGTTGGATCTTCTGCCATTCCATTGGCATCAGTCGCACGAGGGCATTAGTAGCCACGTTTAGTTACTTTCATATTAACAGTTTTTGGTCAAATGTCAAGCGGTATTATCATATAAAAATGGCGTTCTTTCATTATATTATTAAGATATGATGTATTTTTTCCAATATATGGTATATAATTAATGTGGGTAATACAAAATGTGTTTTGCTATAGTGTTACGCTTTATAAAAATATAATAATTGAAAAAAAGAATTGACGAGCTCGCTCCGCTGTGTTATAGTAGACAAGCGACATGAAATTTAGGTCTTTTTTTTATGCAAAAAAATAATTGAAATGTGGCGCGAAATGTATAAACTGTAGAAAACGCGCGGAGGTGAGAAATAATGCGTACAAGAATTACACTGGCATGCACAGATTGCAAGAACCGTAACTATGACACAACTAAGGATAAGAAGACACATCCCGATCGTGTTGAGATGAAGAAGTATTGCCCTTTCTGCAAGAAGCATACATTACATAAGGAAACAAAATAATCATCCTTAAAAGAGGAGGGAGGCTACGGGTATGGAAGAAACCAAGGTAGTAGATAACAGTTCCGCAACTTCTAAGAAAGAAACTTCTGCCAAGAAGTCAGGCAAGAAAGGTAATGACACTGTATTTTCCAAGATCGGTGATTTCTTTACCGGCGTTAAGGCAGAGTTTGGGAAGATCATATGGCCAACAAGGGATGACATTGTTAAGCAGACAACAGCAGTTGTTGTTGTGTCTATTATTTGCTGCGCCTTGATTGCTGTACTGGACATAGCGTTTGAATATGGAATGAATTTCATCACATCCCTATTCTAATTTAAAAGGAGATAATATGTCAGAAGAAATGGAAAAAGATCTGGTATCTGATGAGAACTTATCAGATGCAGACACTTCTGCAGAGAATGTAGCTGATACCGAGAATGCCGGCGCCAGCGCTAATGAGAATGCTCATTGGTACGTTGTTCATACATATTCCGGTTATGAGAATAAGGTTAAGGACAATCTTGAGAAGACAATTGAAAACAGACATCTCGAGAATCAGATCCTTGAAGTTCGTATTCCTCTTCAGGATGTTGTTGAGGTTAAGAACGGCGCTCATAAGAAGGTACAGAGAAAGATGTTTCCCGGTTATGTCCTTGTTAACATGGACATGAATGATGAAACCTGGTATGTTGTCCGCAATACTCGTGGCGTTACCGGCTTCGTAGGACCCGGAAGCAAGCCCGTTCCGCTGACAGATGCTGAGATCAAGCCTCTTGGCATCAAGACTGACACTGTTTCCGTTAACTTTGGTGTGGGCGACGAGATCGCTGTTATCGCCGGAGTTTGGAAGGATACAGCAGGTGTTGTTCAGAGAATGGACTTTGGTAAGCAGACAGCTACCATCAATGTTGATCTGTTCGGCAGAGAGACACCGGTTGAGATCAGCTTCGCTGAAGTTAGAAAGATTGATTCATAAATAATAAGTTTTGATATTCCTGCACGAGAGTGCGTGAATATATAGCAGCTTAGGCTGCACGTAACCGCTGAGTGGGAGCAAACCAGCCGGCCACATTATGGCTGGTGATGGTATTGCGCCGACCACATATTTTCAGGAGGTGCCATAATGGCAAAGAAAGTCGAAGGATACATTAAGTTACAGATCCAGGCTGGTAAAGCAACACCAGCACCACCGGTTGGACCCGCACTTGGTCAGCACGGTGTAAACATCGTTGAATTCACTAAGCAGTTCAACGCTCAGACAGCAGATAAGGGTGATCTCATCATCCCTGTTGTTATCACAGTTTATGCAGACAGAAGTTTCACATTCATCACAAAGACTCCACCTGCAGCAGTTCTTCTTAAGAAGGCAGCTAAGATCCAGAAGGGATCAGGCGTACCTAACAAGACTAAGGTTGCAACCGTTTCTAAGGAAGATATCAGAAAGATTGCAGAGACAAAGATGCCTGACCTTAACGCTGTTGACATCGAGGGTGCTATGAGCATGATCGCTGGTACAGCACGCAGCATGGGAATCGTAGTAGAAGACTGACGGAGGATGAGAGATGAAACACGGAAAGAAATACTTAGAAGCTGCTAAGCTTATCGATAAGACTCAGCAGTATGAAGCCGCAGATGCAATAGCTCTTGTTAAGAAGTCAGCTACTGCAAAATTTGATGAGACTGTAGAAGTTCATATTAGAACCGGTTGTGACGGACGTCACGCTGATCAGCAGATCAGAGGCGCTGTTGTTCTTCCTAACGGAACAGGTAAGACCGTTAAGGTTCTTGTTTTCGCTAAGGGAACAAAGCTTGATGAGGCTCAGGCAGCCGGAGCTGACCACGTTGGTGGCGAGGAGCTTATTCCTAAGATCCAGAACGAGGGATGGCTTGACTTTGACGTAGTAGTAGCTACACCTGATATGATGGGTGTTGTTGGACGTCTTGGTAAGGTACTTGGTCCTAAGGGACTTATGCCTAACCCTAAGGCCGGCACAGTTACTATGGATGTTACAAAGGCTATTAACGATATCAAGGCTGGTAAGATTGAGTACAGACTTGACAAGGCTAACATCATCCACGTTCCTGTTGGCAAGGCATCATTCTCAGAGGAGCAGCTTGAGCAGAACTTCAACGCTCTTATGGATGCTATTACAAAGGCTAGACCTTCATCAGTTAAGGGGCAGTACCTCAAGAGCATTACTCTTGCAACAACAATGGGCCCTGGCGTAAAGGTTGTTTCAAACAAGTATTAATTTGCATTAAACTTTCAAAGCGAGTCGCTTTTGCGGCTCGCTTTTCTTTATGTGCGGTTGACTTGACCGTCCCCTACTCGATTGATAAAATGTACCCTATGGGGAAACGAGATTATCTGGATGATTACAGAAAAAACAATAGAGACGATTATGAAGAAAGAATCCGTCGCCGGAATCCTGCTGTCATAGCATTTGTGCTTACCTTAAGCACAATCCTGGTTGTGGGAATACCTTCTATTATTGCACTCAGTAATATCAAGACCGGTAAAGTTAAAGAGGAAAAGCCTCTTTTTGCAAATTGGGAACTGATACCTGAAGCTACTGTGGCTGAGAATATCGTAGTGGACGAGAGTCAGACCAGAAGCGGAATAACAATTTCCGAGGGAGATGAGGATTATACACATATTATAGGTACAGCCTCTGATGATGCAGTAACACTTGGGTTTGCGGGAGATATTCTTTTTGATGATAATTATGCCGCAGGCAATTCCTTCAAACTCCGGGGGAATTCTCCCTACGGGGTAATAGGAGACAGCCTTCTTGAACAGATGAAGGGTGTCGATATAATGATGGTTAATAACGAATTCCCATATTCCGACAGAGGAGAACCCAAGGAGGGAAAGGCGTATACCTTTCGTGCCAGACCTGAGACAGCATCTATTCTCGGTGAGATGGGAGTTGACATTGTCGGCTTTGCCAATAACCACTGTTTTGATTATGGAGAGACAGCTTTTCTGGATTCACTTACTACGATCAAAAATGCGGGAGTGGAATATGTCGGTGCCGGAGCCAATCTGGAAGAGGCATCCCACCCTGTCTACTATATAACAGATAACGGCATGAAGCTTGCATTTATCTGCGCGACACAGATTGAGAGAATATCCAATCCTGATACGAGAGGCGCCACGGATACTTCACCCGGTGTATTCAGATGCATGGACGATACACTTCTTCTTGAGAAAGTAAGCGAAGCCAGAGAAAAAGGCGCTTTTGTCATAGTATTTATTCACTGGGGAACAGAGAGTACCACCGAGATAGATCAGTATCAGACCAGGCAGGCAAGAGAGATAGTTGAAGCCGGAGCCAATATGATAGTCGGTGCACATCCCCATGTTTTGCAGAAGATAGAATTTATTGACGGAGTTCCTGTGTTTTACAGTTTGGGAAATTATATCTTTAATTCCAAGACTCAGGATACCTGTCTTATACTTACTACGATACATAAGGATGGCGCTGTTAATATTCGTTTTGTGCCTGCGATTCAGAGTGACTGCCGCGTCAATGAAGCGACCGGATCTGAGTACATGCGGATAATTAATGAAATGAATCAAATGTCACCCGGAATAAAAATTGACGGAAATGGGTATATTACCTCTTGACACTTAAGAGATAATATGATAAATTATCAGATGTTGTCGAATAAACTATATGACAACAAGCCGAAGACAGCAGGTGTTCATCACTGATGAACATAATGACATCTGAGTAACACAGTCGCCTGCCGAGGAAAAGTTTAATTCAGACTTTTTGCCTCACGATGTCTTCGTGAGGTTTTTTTTCGGCGGTAAATTCTATAAGGAGGTAAAAAGATGGCAAAGGTTGAATTGAAGAAGCCTGTAGTAGAAGAGATTTCTGAGAAGATTAAAGACGCACAGGCAGTCGTACTTGTAGATCACCGCGGACTTACAGTAGCACAGGACACTGAGCTTCGTAAGAAACTTCGTGAAGAAGGCGTATCATATAAGGTTTACAAGAATACGATGATGAACTTCGCATTCCAGGGAACAGATTTCGAGCAGATGAAAGATCTCCTCAACGGACCCAGTGCAATGGCTGTTTCTACAACAGATCCCGCTGCACCTGCACGTGTTCTTTATGAGTTTGCAAAGAAGGCTAAGGCTCTCGAGATTAAGGGTGGTGTTATAGAAGGTAAGTTCTATGACGCAGACGCTATGACTGAGATCGCTACAATCCCTTCAAAGGAAGTTCTTCTTTCCAGATTGCTTGGTTCTATGCAGTCACCTATCACCAACTTCGCTCGTGTTCTTAATCAGATCGCAGAGAAGGATGGCGAGGCAGCTCCTGCCGCAGAGGAAGCACCTGCTGAGACAGCAGAGGCACCTGCTACAGAAGAGGCTCCTGCAGAAGCACCTGCAGCTGAGTAATTTATTTACTGATTATCTATTAAAAACAAATTCAATTATACTAAATGGAGGTATATTATAATGGCAAAGTTAACAACAGCAGAATTTATCGATGCTATCAAAGAGCTTACAGTGCTCGAGTTAAATGATCTTGTAAAGGCTTGTGAGGAAGAGTTCGGCGTATCTGCAGCAGCAGGCGTTGTAGTAGCAGCAGCTCCCGGCGCAGCAGCAGCTGGCGAGGAGAAGACTGAGTTCAACGTAGAGCTCACAGAGGTTGGCCCTAACAAGGTTAAGGTTATCAAGGTTGTTCGTGAGATCACAGGTCTTGGACTTAAGGAAGCAAAGGATCTCGTAGACAACGCTCCTAAGATGATCAAGGAGAACGCTTCTAAGGCTGAGGCTGATGACATCAAGGCTAAGGTTGAGGCTGAGGGCGCTAAGGTTACTCTTAAGTAATTGATATACGTGTCAAAAGAAAAAGGCTTATCGCATGCTTGCATGTGATAGGCCTTTTATTTTTGGCCGTAACATATATGAGGAAGTAGTGCAATAGCACGGATTCCGAATATATGTAGAATTGCGAGAGCGCTTTTTGCGAAGCAATTCGTATATCAATTACATGTAGTGGGCATCACAATTGCTTGCAATTCCGAGTCGATTGTCTTTATATAAAAAATCCAAAAAACTTCTTGACATACCAAAAATTTGATGATAGGATATAGGGTGCACTATTGTGGTGTAGTGGGTTCTTTTGCGCCCTTTTTTGCGCATACCCAAAATTACCAACGATTCTTCACTGCAGTTGCCGCTTTTTACTTGTTTTGCGGACCTTGCAGTAGAATACAAAATATTAAGAACGGGGTGAATGTCAATGGAAAAAAACAGATTACATCCTACCGGCTCTGGTAAAAACATTCGAATGAGTTTCCAGCGCCAGAAGGAAGTCCTGGAGATGCCGAACCTGATTGAAGTTCAGAAGAACTCTTATCAGTGGTTTCTTGACGAAGGCTTAAAAGAAGTCTTCGACGATATTTCTCCAATTGAGGACTACAGCGGCAAACTCAGTCTGGACTTCGTTGATTTCAAGCTTTGCGAAGATGAGATCGACAAGAACAAGAACACGATTGAGAAATGTAAAGAAAGAGATGCTACATTTGCTGCGCCTTTGAAAGTTAAGGTTCGTCTTCATAATAAGGAGAAGGACGAGATCACTGAGCATGAAATTTTCATGGGTGATCTTCCTCTCATGACTGCAACAGGAACCTTCGTAATCAACGGTGCTGAGCGTGTTATTGTCAGCCAGTTGGTTCGTTCACCCGGTATCTATTACGATATTACATACGATAAGATCGGTAAGGAGCTTATGGCATGTACCGTTATACCTAACAGAGGTGCATGGCTTGAGTACGAGACAGATCCTAACGATGTATTCTATGCCCGAGTTGATAGAACAAGAAAGGTTCCCGTAACCGTTCTTATCAGAGCACTCGGCATTGGTACCAATGAGGAGATTCTTGAACTCTTCGGCGACGAGCCCAAGATTCAGGGAAGCTTCTCCAAGGATTCTTCTACCGATTATCAGAGCGGACTTCTTGAACTTTACAGAAAGATCCGTCCCGGAGAGCCTCTTAGTGTTGAGAGTGCAGAGAGCCTTATCAACGCTATGTTCTTCGACCCCAGAAGATATGACCTTGCCAAGGTTGGAAGATATAAATTTAATAAGAAGCTTCATTTCAAGAACCGTATCAACGGACATGTTCTTGCTGAGGACGTTGTTGATGAGACAACAGGCGAGATGATCGCATCAGCCGGAACTAAGGTGGACCGCGCTCTTGCAACAGAGATTCAGAATGCGGCTATTCCTTATGTTCTTATTCAGGGTGAGGAGAGAAACATCAAGGTTCTTTCCAACATGATGGTAGATATCACCAGCTTCATCGAGTGTGATCCTGCTGAGCTCGGAATCAATGAGAACGTATATTATCCTGTTCTTAAGGAGATCCTTGACGAGTACACTGCCAAGAACGATCCTGAGGGACTTGCTGATACAATCAAGAAGCGTGTTCATGAGCTTATTCCTAAGCACATTACCAAAGAGGATATCATCGCATCCATCAACTACAATATTCATCTTGAGTATGGTATCGGTAACGATGATGATATCGACCACTTAGGAAACAGACGTATCCGTTGCGTGGGCGAACTTCTTCAGAACCAGTATCGTATCGGTCTTTCAAGACTTGAGAGAGTTGTTCGTGAGAGAATGACAACCCATGATACAGAGGAGGTTTCTCCTCAGGCTCTTATCAACATCAAGCCTGTACAGGCTGCTGTTAAGGAGTTCTTCGGATCTTCACAGCTGTCACAGTTCATGGATCAGAACAACCCTCTTGGTGAGCTTACTCATAAGAGACGTCTTTCGGCTCTTGGTCCCGGTGGTCTTTCAAGAGACAGAGCCGGATTCGAGGTTCGAGACGTTCACTATACTCACTATGGACGTATGTGCCCTATCGAGACTCCCGAAGGTCCTAACATCGGACTTATCAACTCACTTGCAAGTTATGCAAGGGTTAACGACTATGGCTTCGTAGAGGCTCCTTATCGTAAGGTAGACCAGTCAGATCCTGAGAATCCAAGGGTTACTGACGAGGTTGAGTACCTTACAGCGGATGAAGAGGATAATTACCATGTAGCTCAGGCTAATACTCCTCTTGATGAGAACGGATACTTCAAGAAGAAGACTGTATCAGGCCGTTTCAAGGATGAGACATCAGCTTATCCTAAGACAGCTTTTGAATATATGGACGTATCTCCGAGAATGGTATTCTCAGTTGCTACAGCACTTATCCCGTTCCTTGAGAACGACGATGCTAACCGTGCGCTGATGGGTTCAAACATGCAGCGTCAGGCTGTGCCGCTTCTTACAACAGAAGCTCCTGCAGTAGGAACAGGTATGGAGAGAAAAGCTGCTGTTGACTCAGGTGTCTGCGTAGTTGCAAGAAAAGCAGGAACCATCGATTTCGTTGACAGTAAGCTCATCCAGATGACATATGATGATGGAGAGAAGGAAGAATTCCACCTGATCAAGTTCCAGAGATCCAACCAGAGTAACTGCTACAACCAGAGACCTATCGTATTCAAGGGTGATCACGTTGAGGCAGGACAGGTTATCGCAGATGGTCCTTCAACATCACAGGGAGAACTTGGTCTTGGTAAGAACCCTCTTATCGGTTTCATGACCTGGGAAGGTTACAACTACGAGGACGCTGTTCTTCTTTCAGAGAGACTTGTACGTGACGATGTTTATACATCTGTTCATATTGAGGAATACGAGGCAGAGGCTCGTGAGACCAAGCTTGGACCTGAAGAGATTACTCGTGACGTTCCCGGTGTTGGTGATGATGCCCTTAAGGACCTTGACGATCGCGGAATCATCCGTATCGGTGCAGAGGTTCGTGCCGGTGATATTCTTGTAGGTAAGGTTACACCTAAGGGTGAGACCGAGCTTACTGCTGAGGAGAGACTCCTTAGAGCAATCTTCGGTGAGAAGGCTAGAGAGGTTCGTGATACATCTCTTAAGGTTCCTCACGGAGAGTATGGTATCGTTGTTGATGCCAAAGTATTCACAAGAGACAACGGAGATGAGCTTTCACCCGGAGTTAACCAGGCTGTTCGTATCTACATCGCACAGAAGAGAAAGATTTCTGTAGGTGATAAGATGGCCGGCCGTCACGGTAACAAGGGTGTCGTTTCAAGAGTACTTCCTATCGAAGATATGCCTTATCTTCCTAACGGCAGACCTCTTGATATCGTGCTTAATCCTCTGGGCGTACCTTCCCGTATGAATATCGGACAGGTCCTGGAGATTCACCTTTCTCTTGCAGCAAAGGCACTTGGATTTAACATCGCTACACCTATTTTCGACGGTGCTAACGAGATTGACATTCAGGATACTCTTGAACTCGCTAACGACTATGTAAATTCTACATGGGATGAGTTCGAGGCTAAATATAAGGATCTTGTAGATCCCGATATCATGCAGTATCTGTATGATAACAGAGACCACAGAGAGCTTTGGAAGGGCGTTCCGATCAAGTCAGACGGAAAGGTTCAGCTTCGCGACGGTAGAACCGGTCAGAAGTTTGATTCACCTACAACCATTGGTCACATGCATTACCTCAAGCTGCACCATCTGGTTGATGATAAGATCCATGCACGTTCAACCGGCCCTTACTCACTGGTTACACAGCAGCCTCTTGGAGGTAAGGCACAGTTCGGTGGACAGCGTTTCGGAGAAATGGAAGTTTGGGCGCTGGAAGCTTACGGTGCTGCTTATACACTTCAGGAAATCCTTACAGTTAAGTCTGATGACGTTGTAGGACGTGTTAAGACATATGAAGCAATCATCAAGGGTGACAACATCCCTGAACCCGGTGTACCTGAGTCATTCAAGGTTCTCTTGAAGGAGCTTCAGTCACTTGGTCTTGATATCAAGGTGCTTCGTGAGGACAACACAGAAGTAGAGATTATGGAAAGCGTTGATTATACAGATTCTGATTATCGCTTCGAGATCGAGGGTGATACATCAGGACGTGATTACAGTCAGGAGTCATTCGGAGCTAACGGATATACAGAGCAGCACTTCGACGAGAGCGGCGAGCTTGTATCCGATGAAGAAGCAGCTGATGATTTCGGTTCAGATGATTCATTTGAAGACGATTTCGGTTCAGATGAAGAGTAATTATTGTAACTATTAACGCACAGAAAAGAGGTTACGAATGTCTGATTCAACTATGAATAAAGCAATAAATGAAGCTTCAAGCGGAAGATCTACTCAGCAGCAGACTTATCAGCCCATGACTTTTGACTCCATCAAGATCGGCCTTGCTTCTCCTGAGAAGATCAGAAGCTGGGCTCACAGAATTGATAATGATCCACACAGTGGAGAGGTTACTAAGCCTGAGACAATCAACTACAGAACACTTAAGCCTGAGAGAGACGGTCTGTTCTGCGAGAAGATATTTGGACCTACCAAGGACTGGGAATGTCACTGTGGTAAGTATAAGAAGATTAGATATAAGGGTGTTGTCTGCGACCGTTGCGGCGTAGAGATCACCAAGTCAAGTGTACGTCGTGAGAGAATGGGATACATCGAGCTTGCTGCTCCTGTATCACATATCTGGTACTTCAAGGGAATTCCCAGCAGAATGGGTCTTATCCTTGACCTCTCTCCCCGTGTACTTGAGAAGGTTCTTTACTTTGCATCATACATCGTACTTGATCCCGGAGAGACCAACCTTGAGTACAAGCAGGTTCTTTCTGAGAAAGAGTATCAGGATGCAAGAGAAGAGTGGGGCGGAAGATTCCGCGCCGGAATGGGAGCTGAGTCTATCAAAGAGCTCCTTCATGATATCGACCTTGAAGCTGAGTACAAGGAGTTAAAAGAAGGTCTTGATACCTCCAGCGGACAGAAAAGAGCAAGAATCATCAAGAGACTCGAAGTTGTAGAAGCCTTCAGAGAGTCAGGAAACCTTCCTGAATGGATGATCATGGATTGCATCCCGGTTATTCCTCCGGATCTTCGTCCTATGGTACAGCTTGACGGTGGACGTTTTGCTACATCAGATCTTAACGATCTTTACAGAAGAATTATCAACAGAAACAACCGACTTAAGAGACTTATCGATCTCGGTGCGCCGGACATCATCGTTCGCAATGAGAAGAGAATGCTCCAGGAGGCTGTTGATGCCCTTATCGATAACGGCAGAAGAGGAAGACCTGTAACAGGACCCGGTAACAGAGCACTTAAGTCACTTTCAGACATGCTCAAGGGTAAGTCAGGACGTTTCCGTCAGAACCTTCTTGGTAAGCGTGTAGACTACTCAGGACGTTCAGTTATCGTCGTAGGACCTGAACTTAAGATTTATCAGTGCGGCCTTCCTAAGGAAATGGCTATTGAGCTGTTCAAGCCTTTTGTTATGAAAGAGCTTGTTTCCAGAGGAATCTCACAGAATATCAAGAATGCCAAGAAGCTCGTTGAGAGACTTGACGAGCAGGTATGGGACGTACTTGAAGATGTTATCAAGGAGCATCCTGTTATGCTTAACCGTGCTCCCACACTTCACAGACTTGGTATTCAGGCATTTGAGCCCATCCTTGTAGAAGGTAAAGCTATTAAGCTTCATCCTCTTGTATGTACACCTTTCAACGCCGACTTCGACGGTGACCAGATGGCTGTACACCTTCCTCTGTCAGTAGAGGCACAGGCTGAGTGCAGATTCCTTATGCTTGCACCCAACAACCTGCTTAAGCCTTCAGACGGTGGTCCGGTTAACGTTCCTACACAGGATATGGTACTTGGTATCTACTATCTTACACAGGAGAGACCCGGAGCCCTTGGAGAGGGCAAGTTCTTCAAGAGTGTTGACGAGGCAATTCTTGCTTATGAGAACGGCTACCTCACACTCCAGACAAGAATCAAGATCAGAATGGACAGAACAACTCCCGATGGAGAGATTGTTAACGGTATCGTAGAGTCCACTCTCGGAAGATTCCTCTTTAATGAGATCATCCCTCAGGATCTTGGATTTGTAGACAGAAGCAACCCTGAGAACTACTTCAAGCTTGAGGTAGACTTCATGGTTGGTAAGAAGCAGCTTAAGAATATCGTAACTGCTATGATAAATACCCACGGAACATTTGCTACAGCAGAAGTTCTGGATATGATCAAATCAACAGGTTATCACTACTCAACACGTGCTGCCATGACCGTTTCTATCGCAGACATGACCGTGCCTAAGCAGAAGCAGGAAATGCTCGACGAAGCACAGGCAACAGTTGATAGAATCGCAGCTAACTACCGTCGTGGTCTTATTACCGACGAAGAGCGTTATCGTGCGGTTGTTGATACCTGGATGGAGACAGATAAACAGCTTACAGAAGAACTGCTTAAGGGACTTGATAAGTACAACAATATCTACATGATGGCTGACTCCGGTGCCCGTGGTAGTAACCAGCAGATCAAGCAGCTGGCCGGTATGCGTGGACTTATGGCCGACACAACCGGACGTACCATCGAGCTTCCTATCAAGTCAAACTTCCGTGAAGGTCTTGACGTACTGGAGTACTTCATGTCAGCTCACGGAGCTCGTAAGGGTCTGTCAGATACAGCTCTTCGTACTGCCGACTCAGGATACCTTACACGTCGAATGGTAGACGTATCACAGGAACTTATCATCCGTGACATCGACTGCTGTGCAGACAAGGAAGTTATCCCCGGAATGACCGTTAAGGCATTCATGGACGGCAAGGAAACAATCGAGCCTTTGAAGGACAGAATTACAGGAAGATATTCCTGCGAGACTATCAAGGATAAAGATGGAAATGTGATCGTTAAGAAGAACCACATGATCACACCTTCACGTGCTGCTAAGATCCTTTCAGTTGGTGTTAACGCAAAGGGTCAGCCTGTTGAAGCTGTTAAGATCCGTACAATACTTACCTGCCGTTCACACAACGGTATCTGCGCTAAGTGCTACGGTGCAAACATGGCAACAGGTGAGGCTGTTCAGGTCGGCGAGGCAGTTGGTATCATCGCTGCTCAGTCAATCGGTGAGCCCGGAACACAGCTTACAATGAGAACCTTCCATACCGGTGGTGTTGCCGGTGGCGATATCACACAGGGTCTTCCCCGTGTAGAGGAGCTTTTCGAGGCAAGAAAGCCTAAGGGACTTGCCATCATCTCCGAGCTTGATGGAAAGGTTGAGATCAGAGATACAAAGAAGAAACGTGAAGTAATCGTTACCAACGATGAGACCGGAGAGTCTAAGGCATACCTTATTCCTTACGGATCACGTATCAAGGTTCAGGACGGCGTAACAATTGAAGCCGGTGATGAACTTACAGAAGGTTCAGTTAACCCTCATGATCTTCTTAAGATCAAGGGAATCAGAGCCGTTCAGGACTATCTCCTTAGAGAGGTTCAGAGAGTATATCGTCTGCAGGGTGTTGATATCTGCGATAAGCATATCGAAGTTATCGTTCGTCAGATGCTTAAGAAAGTAAGAATCGACGAGAGCGGCGATACAGATTTCCTTCCCGGAACTCTTGTAGATGTTCTTGATTTCGAGGACAGCAACGAAGAACTTATCTCTGACGGCAAGAAGCCCGCTGAAGGCAAGCAGGTAATCCTTGGTATCACCAAGGCAGCCCTTGCTACCAACTCATTCCTTTCAGCTGCTTCCTTCCAGGAGACAACCAAGGTTCTTACAGATGCAGCTATCAAGGGTAAGGTTGATCCACTTATCGGTCTTAAGGAAAACGTTATTATCGGTAAGCTGATTCCTGCCGGAACAGGTATGAAGAGATACAGAAACACAGCTCTTAATACCGACGCTAACTTCAAGGATCCTGATAAGCTTATTCTCAAGAAGAGAAGAAACTTCGATGATGATTTCATCAGTGAGGACGAGGACATCGATCTTGTTGATGATGAAGTAGTTGTTACCGACGACGAGGAATAATTATTCTTCGCATGATTTGGGTACATATTAATGAAAAATTTAGTTGACAACCCAAATGATAGTATTTATAATTCATAATTGCGTGTATCGACAAAGGGGTGAAATTATGCCCCTTTGTTGTATGCATATATAACTATATGCTCTGAAACAGGGCATATATGAGCGTTTTATGCTCAAGTTTTCTATCAAAATAGGAGGTAAGAAGAATGCCAACATTTAACCAGTTAGTTAGAAAGGGTCGTCAGACATCTGTTAAGAAGTCTACAGCACCTGCTCTTCAGAAGGGTTTCAACTCTCTTCACAAGAAGGCAACTGCTACAGCTTCTCCTCAGAAGCGTGGTGTCTGCACAGCTGTTAAGACAGCTACACCTAAGAAGCCTAACTCTGCTCTGAGAAAAATCGCCAGAGTACGTCTTTCTAACGGTATTGAGGTAACAAGCTACATTCCTGGTGAGGGACACAACCTTCAGGAGCACAGCGTTGTTCTCATCCGTGGTGGAAGAGTTAAGGATCTGCCTGGTACAAGATACCACATCATCAGAGGTACTCTTGATACTGCAGGCGTAGCCGACAGAAAACAGGCTCGTTCTAAGTATGGCGCTAAGAGACCTAAGGCAGCCAAGAAGTAATTAATTATTTAATTACAGAACTATTAATAGTACTAATTTAATAAGTGTTGGGATTCTGTTCTATTCTATAAATATAGTAATTAGTTAGAAAACCGCACGAACACTAATTAGTGAGTACCGATGATTGTAGTAAGCAGTGATTTTATTACTATCATTGCAATTCTAAAGGAGGGAAGAACCGTGCCGCGTAAAGGACATATTGTAAAACGTGACGTATTAGCGGATCCTTTATACGATAACAAGGTTGTAACCAAGCTTGTCAACACAGTTATGCTTGATGGCAAGAAGGGTGTAGCTCAGAAGATCGTATACGGAGCATTCGCACAGGTAGAGGAGAAGGCTGGTAAGCCTGCTCTTGAAATATTCGAGGGAGCTATGAATAACATCATGCCTGCTCTCGAAGTAAAAGCTAGACGTATTGGTGGTGCTACTTACCAGGTTCCTATCGAGGTTAGACCTGATAGACGTCAGGCTCTTGCACTTCGTTGGCTTGTAAACTTTTCACGTGCTAGAGGCGAGAAGACTATGGTTGACAGACTCGCTTCAGAGATTATGGATGCATACAATAACACTGGTGCAGCTGTAAAGAGAAAAGAAGACATGCACAAGATGGCAGAAGCAAACAAGGCATTCTCACACTACAGATTCTAATCTGTACTTGGGAATTATCAGGTTAAGCTTCATTTAATAATTTAGGAGGAAGAACCTTTGGCTGAGAGACAATACCCATTGGAGAGAACCAGAAACATTGGTATCATGGCTCATATCGATGCAGGAAAGACTACTCTTACTGAGCGTATTCTTTACTATACCGGTGTTAACTATAAGATTGGTGAGACCTACGAAGGAACTGCTACCATGGACTACATGGCTCAGGAGCAGGAGAGAGGTATCACAATCACATCCGCAGCTACAACTTGCCACTGGACACTTCAGGAAAACGGAAAGACAAAGCCCGGCGCTTTAGAGCACCGTATCAACATCATTGATACACCCGGTCACGTTGACTTTACCGTTGAGGTTGAGCGTTCACTTCGTGTACTTGATGGCGCCGTAGGCGTATTCAGTGCGAAGGAAGGCGTTGAGCCTCAGTCTGAGAACGTTTGGCGTCAGGCTGACGGATTTAATGTTCCTCGTATGGCATTCATCAACAAGATGGATATCATTGGAGCAAACTATTTCGGAGCTGTTGAGCAGATTCGCAATAGACTTAAGAAAAATGCTATTATGATCGAGATTCCTATCGGAGCTGAGGATCAGTTCATGGGAGTTATAGATCTTTTCGAGATGCAGGCTTACATCTATAACGGTGATAAGGGCGAGGATGTTCAGATTGGTGAGATTCCTGCTGACCTCAAGGATGATGCTGAGCTTTATCACTCAGAGCTCGTTGAGAAGATCTGCGATCTTGATGAGGACCTTATGATGCAGTACCTTGAGGGTGAAGAGCCGTCAGTTGCTGACCTTAAGGCAGCTCTTCGTAAGGCTACATGTGAGTGTAAGGCATTCCCTGTTTGCTGTGGTTCAGCCCACAAGAACAGAGGTATCCAGAAGCTTATCGATGCTGTTATCGAATTCATGCCTTCACCTCTTGATATCCCTGCTTGTAAGGGAACAGATATGGATGGCAACGAGATTGAGGTTGAGTCAACAGATGATGGCCCCTTCGCAGCTCTCGCATTCAAGATTGTCAGCGATCCTTTCGTAGGAAAGCTTGCATTCTTCCGTGTATATCGTGGTACAGCTAATTCCGGATCTTATGTACTTAACAGTACAAAGGATAGCAAGGAACGTCTTGGACGTATCCTTCAGATGCACGCTAACAAGCGTTCAGACCTTGAGAAGGTTTATTCAGGTGATATCGCGGCAGCTGTTGGTCTTAAGAACACAGTTACAGGTG
Source organism: Butyrivibrio sp. DSM 10294 (assembly GCF_028539135.1). Classification (NCBI taxonomy): domain Bacteria; kingdom Bacillati; phylum Bacillota; class Clostridia; order Lachnospirales; family Lachnospiraceae; genus Butyrivibrio; species Butyrivibrio sp. DSM 10294. The sequence goes on from NZ_JANSWL010000062.1 coordinate 67,006, forward strand.
ATACACTCTGTGATGAGAAGAACCCTGTAATCCTTGAGTCTATGGAGTTCCCTGATCCCGTTATCGAGCTTGCTATCGAGCCTAAGACTAAGGCTGGTCAGCAGAAGCTTGATGAGGCTCTTATGAAGCTCGCTGAAGAGGATCCTACCTTCAGAGCTCATACAAACCCTGAGACAGGTCAGACCATCATTGCTGGTATGGGTGAGCTTCACCTTGATATCATCGTTGACAGACTTCTTAGAGAGTACAAGGTTGAGGCTAACGTTGGTGCTCCTCAGGTTGCTTACAGAGAAGCTATCACAAAGGCTGTAGACGTTGAGTCTAAGTATGCTAAGCAGTCCGGTGGACGTGGTCAGTACGGTCACTGTAAGGTTCGTTTCGAGCCCATGGATGCTAACGGAGATAATCTTTACCAGTTCGATAGCGAAGTTGTCGGCGGTGCTATTCCTAAGGAATTCATCCAGCCTATCAGCGAAGGTATCGAGGAGGCTATGAAGGCCGGAACTCTTGGTGGATATCCTGTTGTTGGTGTTCATGCTACAGTTTATGATGGATCATACCATGAGGTTGACTCATCAGAAATGGCATTCCACATCGCTGGATCTATGGCATTCAAGGATGCTATGCAGAAGGGTGCACCTGTTCTTCTTGAGCCTATCATGAAGGTTGAGGTTACTATGCCTGAGGAGTACATGGGAGACGTTATCGGTGACGTTAACTCTCGTCGTGGACAGGTTGAAGGTATGGACGACCTTGGCGGTGGTAAGATCGTTAGAGCACATGTACCGCTTGCAGAGATGTTCGGATATGCAACAGACCTTCGTTCCAGAACACAGGGACGTGGTAACTACTCAATGTTCTTCGAGAAGTATGCTCCTGTTCCGAAGAACGTTCAGGAAAAAGTCCTTTCTAACAAGGGCAACTGATAAAAAAGTAAATGTGAGCCGCTTAAATCAAGCAAAATGCTTGATTTAGTGGCAAACATTTAATATAATCGATATAGTCGGTTAAATTATGTATGAAAATGTTTAAGTAACATTTCACTTAAGGAGGATTTTTAGAAATGGCAAAAGCTAAGTTTGACAGAACCAAACCGCACGTTAACATTGGTACAATCGGACACGTTGACCATGGTAAGACAACTCTTACAGCTGCTATCACAGCAGTACTTGCTGACAGAGGATTCAGCCCTGCAGTAGCATTCGATCAGATCGATAAGGCTCCTGAAGAGAAGGAAAGAGGAATCACAATCAACTCTGCTCACATCGAGTACGAGACAGAGCACAGACACTATGCTCACGTTGACTGCCCTGGCCACGCTGACTATGTAAAGAACATGATCACTGGTGCAGCTCAGATGGATGGATCAATCCTCGTTGTTGCTGCTACTGATGGTGTTATGGCTCAGACAAAGGAGCACGTTCTTCTTGCTCGTCAGGTAGGCGTTCCTTACATCATCGTATTCATGAACAAGTGCGATATGGTTGATGATCCTGAGCTTCTTGACCTCGTTGAGATGGAGATCAGAGACCTTCTTACAGAGTATGAGTTCCCTGGAGATGACACACCTATCATCCGTGGTTCAGCTCTTAAGGCTCTTGAGGATCCTAAGTCCGAGTGGGGTGAGAAGATCATCGAGCTCATGAACACAGTTGATGAGTATATCCCTGAACCTACTCGTGAGACAGATAAGCCTTTCCTTATGCCTGTTGAGGACGTATTCACAATTACAGGACGTGGAACAGTTGCTACTGGTAGAGTAGAGAGAGGTCACCTTAACCTCAACGACGAAATCGAAATCGTTGGAATCAAGGAAGAGACATCTAAGTCAGTATGTACTGGTATCGAGATGTTCAGAAAGACTATGGATTACTGCGAGGCTGGTGACAACGTTGGTCTTCTTCTTCGTGGTGTTGACCGTGATGGAATCCAGAGAGGTCAGGTTATCACAAAGCCCGGCACAGTAACTTGCCACAAGAAGTTCACTGCTGAGGTTTACGTTCTTACTAAGGACGAGGGTGGCCGTCATACACCTTTCTTCACAAACTACAGACCTCAGTTCTATTTCAGAACAACTGACGTTACAGGTGTCTGCAACCTCCCTGATGGTGTTGAGATGTGCATGCCTGGTGACCACGTAACAATGTCTATCGAGCTTATTCACCCTATCGCTATGGAGCAGGGTCTTAAGTTCGCTATCCGTGAGGGTGGACGTACAGTTGGATCAGGTAAGGTTGCTACAATCGTTGAGTAATTCTTATCGGATTGCATAAACACTGAATTCAAAGAGCTTCAAGCCTTGTGCTTGAGGCTCTTTTTTTATTTGTTTTTAAAAGCGGAAAATGGTAATATTCTATTAAGGAGAAGGCAAACGCCTTCTGGGCTGGTCGAAAGACCCGGGTCCACCAACAAGCGGGTAAGACACCCGCTTTTTCTATGGGGTTAAAAGGAGCTTGATACACCAATCTGGAGTATCAGAACTAACTCCTTTTATACAAAAATGGGACACTCGGAAGTAAGACGTGATGATGATTTCATTTATTATTCTAAACAACGATGAACTATTTAGCCCCGGTGTAAGGAGGACTAATGCTTAAGAAAGCAAAAGTGGAGGATGCTATTGAGTAACTGTGAGTGGTGTAATCTATCTGATGAAGATAAAAAATACACATTGTATGAGGATGAGTGGACTGATTTGCGGCTAATTATTCAAAGGATAGAATCCTGCTTGAAGGCAATTCTTGGAGCAGATCTATGTAACTGGACATGTCTTCTGAATAACTTCTACAAAGATGATAATCCAAATCCGCATGTTCATTTGCATTGTCGACCAAGATACAGTAAGCCGGTAGTAATTGGTGACAACAGTTATATCGATGAAGAGTTTGCTCATCATTATGCTTTGAAGAAGCCTAGTAAGATTACTGATGAGGATAAGCAAAATATATATGTCATGATGAAAGAATTCTTATCTTTAAATTGATAACATTATAATAAAATAGTAATGGAGGCTTGGTATGCTTGAATTAAAGGGGATAAACACTGATGCAGAAAAAGAATGGGAATTTGTCAGGAATATGCCGGTAGATGAAAACGGGCTGACTAATTTGATGTCAGGGAATCATGATAAAAACAAAAGAGTTGGTCTGATGCATACGAATTACTTCTAGAGCCAACCAATAATATGCATTTCATAGGCTAAGCTGAGCAGAACGGGACTGTTACAGAGCGTACATGCATATGAAAGTGTATCTAATAAGGACTTTAGTATGTAGGATGTGACCGGGGAGAGCTTGGGGAGAGAATCGAGAAAGGCGGAAAGCATATGAAGAGGAAGAAAATTGAAGTTTTCATATGCATAAGTGAGTGAAAAACTTAAAATATAAGGGATTTAGCCATCTGCAAGGCATATTAAAAGATGCATTTAACTTGATCTCGTATGTCTCAGGCATAAATCAAGAAGCAGTTTAGTGGTTGGATAGAGATTGTAATGAGGTATTTGAGTTATGCTCCGTGATGCAGATATAAGGGATGGCCTTTGCGACTACCTTGAAATAAAATATGGAAAGATACGCTTCTTTGAAGAGCTCACAATGGGCAGATCAAGAGCAGATATAGTCATGGTTACAGATCAGGGGCTGTATGGCATAGAGATTAAGAGCGATGCGGATACCTATGAAAGGCTTACTAGGCAGGTCAGGGACTACGACAGATTTTTTGACTATAACTATGTTGTCGTGGGAAGCAGCCATGCAGGGCATATAAGGGAGCATGTTCCGGACCATTGGGGAATCATTACTGTTGAAGATGACGGTGGAAAGCTCGACTGCTACGAGATGCGTATGCCCCAGCGCAGTCCAAAGGTAAAGCTGAACAACCAGATGGGACTGCTGTGGAGGAGTGAACTTGCCGTAATGCAAGAGAAGAATGGTCTGTACAAGTACTCTGACAAGAGTAAGATGTATCGCAAGAAGTATCTTATAGCAAGCGTGGATAAGGAACTACTTAGAAAGCAGATGTTGGAAGTCCTTTTTGAGAGGGATTACTCTATTTTTGAGGACTAGGTAAGATATTTCTGAATGATTTACTCTATAAAAGTATTGAATAAGTGTTTGTTGGGAGGATGTAGGCATAAATGATAACTATAAAAGAATCAACATACGAGGATGTCAAGAATATACAGAGCCTCTGGGCAGATGAAGATGTTATGAAATACATCTGGCCGGGAGGATTACAGGAGACAGAAGAGGGTGTACGGCAGTGGCTGGATAGATTTATAGATTCCAGACCAATGCAAAATCACTATTCTATATTTGAAGATGGCAAATACTGCGGCGAGACTCAGTATCGCATAGATGAGGCAACTAAAAATGCATCATTAGACATCAAGCTGTTTAAATTTGCAAGGGGCCGTGGGATCGCAAAGCAGGCACTGCTTAATTCTATCGTGGAAGCGTTCGAACATGGGGCTGAAAACCTGTGGGTTGATCCACATCCATCCAATGTTAAAGCGCTAAATCTGTACCGTAGGCTGGGGTTCGTACAGAAAGAAATGCCGGAGTATGTTATCGCTATGGGAGAAGATCCTGCGGTTTATACCTATATGGAACTTCGTAAAAATGATTTTTATAATAAGTTTGAAAAGTCTTGTGGAGCGATAGTTTATACGGTTGAAGACGGGACAATTAAATATCTTCTTGTAGAAGAAATGAGCGGATTCCATAGTTTTCCCAAAGGACATATGGAAGAAGGCGAGACAGAAAAAGATACTGCTCTTCGTGAAATAAAAGAAGAAACAGATCTTGATGTTAAGCTTTGTACTGACTTTAGAGAAAGCGAGTTGTACCGGCTTTCGGAAAAACCTGGCATAACAAAGCAGGTTGTGTATTACCTTGCTGAATATAAAGATACATGTCCGCACATCGTAAGACCAAACGAGGTCAGGTCTCTCAAGAGCCTTAGCCTGGAAGAAGCTATTAATGTTTTAGAGTATGACAACAAAAAAGAGATGCTTAAAAAGGCTGATAGCTATATTAAGAGTAAGGCAGAGGCGCACCTATAAATAATTAAAGGATAATGCCGATATAATAGATAGCAATGGAAATGCGTGTCTTTTCAATGGATTGACCATCCTTGAAGGGGCACGTTTTTTATTTCTTGGAAACACTTTTTATCCGGAGGCAATATGGGAATAACGGCAATATCGAATGATTATCTGATGGGATCGTATAAGTCTTCTTTAGAAAAAGAGAATACTAAAGGCGCAGAAGGCGTAGGAAGTTTTGGCCGGACACTTAAGGCTGAAACTGAAAAGAAATGCCCCTACAGCTTTTTGGCGAAGGATGGTGTCATACAGTATAAAGGAGTAACTTTCGTCTGCGACTACGAGCAGAATGCTATAACTCTGGGAAATATGTATGAAAAAGAAAAGGTGCTGAAAATAGCCCTTCCAAGCGGTGGCAGCCTTCATGTGAACGTAGATAATATCGATACTTTGGCAAAGGCAGCAGGCATGTTTACGCCCGAGGATCTCAAGGCCATTATGCGTGCAATTTCTGAATATAATCACTGCACCAGGAAACGCATGGAGATGGAGGAGGAAAAAACTGAAACCGCAGAGGAGGCAGCTTCAGAGTCAGAAACTCCGGATGCTGAAAAAGAATCTGAGATAGAGCCTGAGACAGTTAAAACGACTTTGACGGAGCAGATCAGTGCTTTCAGAATGGAGCTTTTTGAAAAGCTGATAAATAATGAGACGGAGGTCAAAATTCAGATAGGGAGCCAGGAAATGAGTGTTAAGGAATGGGATAAGCTCATGGACAGGATTGATAAAGAGCTTGAGAATGTGCATGAGGCCCTCCTTGAGAAAGAGGAGAAGCAGGAGGAGAAGGATCAGGAGGAACGGATAAGAAAACTTTTTGAAGAGAGAAACGCATATGAAGAAACATATACTGCTTATCTGGAGGCTTAAGGGGAAGCATATTGCGATCAGAAGGTTGCTGACAATGACACAATAAATATTATTATTTAACGGGTTTCAGGCATAATGCTTGGAACCCTTTTGTTATGGGCATTTTGAATACAAAGTAAATGACAAACCCTTGCCCGGACAGTATAATTTGAGTATTGATGCAAAGGAGACGGGGAGTATATGGGTAGAACAGAAATTGCTGAAATAACAGTTCTTTGTCTTATTTCAGACGGGGACAAAGTGCTGCTTCAGAATAGAATTAAAGAGGACTGGAAAGGTTATACTCTTCCCGGAGGTCACGTGGAGCCCGGGGAGTCTTTTGTTGATGCGGTTATTCGAGAGATGAAAGAGGAAACGGGGCTGGACATAAAGAATCCAAGGCTGGCGGGAGTCAAGCAGTTTCCAATAATAGATGGTGGAAAGGAAAATGGAAGATACATAGTATTTCTTTTCAAAACAAGCGAGTTTAGTGGAGAGGTGATATCTTCATCCGAAGGTAAGATGGAGTGGGTTGAATACAGCAAACTGGAGGAATTAGACACCGTGAATGACCTGGAAGAACTATTGGAAGTCATCAATAATCCTGAGCATACAGAGTTCCAATACCTGGTGGATGGAGATAACTGGACGGTATCGATTAAATGAGAATAGTTGTAATTAGACATGGAAAAGTACTTCATGACTGGAAAAAGTGGTGTACATCGGCTGAGTTTGATGAGCAGTGTTCATTGTATGATAAGGCTCCGATTGATGTAGCATCTATAGGCACTGCGCCTGCAAGTGCGATGAGTAACAATGCGCAGAACATATACATAAGTGAATTGAACAGAACCTTGCAGACCGCAGAAGCGATATTTGGCAAAAGAGATTTCAAGAGAACGTCGTTGATAAATGAGGTTCCGCTTCGCTCTGGTTTTGATACAGCGGTCAAAATGCCTCTATGGTTTTGGAATGTGTTGGGGAGGTTGCAGTGGCTGACTGGAATCAAGAGGCAACCTGAGATTAAGGCACATACCACTATAAGAGCAGAGCAATTTGTAAAACAGATTATCAAGAGTAATGAAGATTGTGCAATAGTCACACATGGTTTTTTCATGCACACATTGATCAAGGCACTGAGAAAAGAAGGCTTCACGGCAGACAAAAATCGTGTGGAATACAGGAATGGGGAAGCAATTGTACTAAGGCGCGATGATTAAAGGGGACTCGTAGGTGATATGAGAAAAGACATTTTGGGGAATAAGTAAGCTGAGAGACATTTCTTCATATGCAAGAGAAAATGCCACAGGAGCAGAGAGGGCCGCTGTGATCGAGGAGCAGGACAGATTCGGGAATACTTTATGAAACATGAGCTGTGACAGTTAAATAATGTCAGGCAAAAGATGATCATTATATAGGAGGCAGCAATGAGTAACAACACAAAAGAATCAGACAAGATGCCAAAGAGACTGGAGCGAACCACCATCTACGAAAGCGACTACGTTTGCCTTTACACAGACAAAGTAGAACTTCCCAGCGGACAGATAATAGATAAGTATCATCAGATCCATTACCCCCATGAGGCTGTCAGTATCGTGATCTTTAATGAGAAGAACGAGATCCTTATGATCCACGAGAAAAGGTATACAGTGGGAAGACTGGAGTGGGAGATTCCCGCTGGGCGTGTCGAGGACGGAGAATCAAAAGAAGATGCAGCCAGGCGCGAGGCCATGGAGGAGACCGGTTGTACTCTGAAGGACTTACAATTTCTCTGCTCTCATAATCCTGCCAACGGAATGGCTGATAATGTCCTGCACGTTTTTGGCGCCAAGGTAGACACAGAAAGCAGCATTCTGGACGTGGATGAAGTGGCAGAAAAAGTGTGGATGCCCATAGATGAAGTCAAAACGCTCCTTAGAGAAAACCGCACTATGGACGGCGTTTCAATACTGGCAATCCTGTTTGCCCTTGAGTTTTACAACTACAATTAAGATAAGGCGGAATGTTTGTGAACAATTTACTGTAGAACATATAAGCAGGCCTTGGTGATAATTTCACTGATGCCTGCTTTTTCGTATAAAAATTTATAATATTTTAATAAAATAAAGGGTGCCAACCTATACCTGTTAAAGGGATAATAGTAAGTAGAATCAGATGTTTATGCCAAACTAAACGGGGAAAGGAGGAAGCGGCAATGGCGGGATCGCCTTTTTCCCTGACGATACTGGGAGCCAGAGGCTCTGTTCCGGTAAGCGGAAGTGAATATATCAAATACGGCGGAGCTACCTCCTGCTACATGCTGGAGGCGGGAAACCAGGTGGTTTTCCTGGACGCCGGTACAGGGATAATCGATGCGCCAAGTCTTGATGACAAGGAAGGCATCTATGTTGTCATGTCCCATCCCCATCTTGACCATATTATCGGACTTCCCTTTTTCCCTGAATTATCCAAAAAGGACAGGAAGATAACCCTGTATGGGAGGCAGGCAAACGGCAGATCCATAGAGGCCCAGATAGAAAAAGCCTATTCACCGCCCTATTGGCCTCTGACCATCGCGGAATACCCTTCCAACTTCGTATACGTGGATCTGGAGCTTCCGCTGTCCATACTAAACGGAAGGGACGTGATCCTTATAGAAGGCATGGAAGTCAGGCACCCCGGAGGGTGTCTGGCCCTTTCAGTGACCTACGAGGGTAAAAAAGTTGTGTATGTCACGGACTGTGAGATAGGAGAGAGCCTCTCCGACAGACTGGTCCGTTTCAGCAAAAATGCTGATGTACTTTTGTGCGACGCACAATATACATCAGCTGAATATGAGAACAGAAAAGGCTTTGGCCACTCCACGCCGGAGATGGCGATTGAGCTGTACAAGGCCAGTGAGGCAGGTAGGCTCCTTTTGATCCATCACGATCCCAAACACAGAGACAGTGATCTGGAGAAACTTGAGGCAGAAATAGGTGATAAAAACATCGCCTTTGCAAGAAGCGGAATGAGAATTGAGATCACTTGATGCTCTTGGTGTGCCAGCCGGAGGTCCCGGATTTCTTTTGAGTTTTTTTACCAATGCCGCCGGCTTTGGCCTTTGGTTTGGAGGACCTGGACTTACCGGAAGAATCATTTTCTTCGGAATCTTCCTTCTTGGTGAGTTCTGCCAGCTGTCCCTTTAGCTTGAGATTTTCCAGATACAGAGCGGTTATGGAAGCCACTGCGCTGACCCGCATCTCCTGTTCCTGGGTAAAAGGTATCCACATGCCATACTTATCCTTGGCATTAATGAGCTGCAGAACGCCCATTACCTCGCCGTTACCTACCAGCATTGGCACAACCAGCATTGAGCAGGTGCGGTAATTGTTCATTGCATCGTAGTTGCGGGTGCCGGTGAAATCAAACTCCTTGGAGACGTAGACATCTTTGAGATTAAGTCTCTTTTTGGTGATGGCGGAGTAGGCGCAGGCGTACTGTTTCTGCATAGGTACCGGCGGAATATCCAGAGAACCGGCCTGATAATTCATGGCGATGCTCTTGGATATGGTGTAGATATATCTGAACATGAGCTTGTTGTCCTCGATGGTGTAGATGGTACCTCCATCACAGTTGCCAATCAGCATTGATTCCTTAAGGGCCACCTCAAAGAGAACATCCTGGTCCACGGGTCGGGACATAAGTGTTGTCAGGGTTACAAGACGATCAAGATTGTATCCGCTCATAGATTAGTACCTTTCTCAGGCAGAGCCTTATTCTAAATAACGTTCATATATTAACAATTATATCATCTTGGAGAGAAAAAGTATTGAGACTTTACAGGAAGTTAATGAAGGCCGGGATTCCCTATGTGGCCATCTCCATATTGCTGCTGCTTAACTGTCTTTTCGCATCCTCGCTGTATACGAGGGCTGAAGAGATTGTTTCTGATGCAGCAAGCGTCATAAGACTTTCCAGGATTGAGGGCACGGTCGAGGTAAGTGACAGCGCGGGAAAAGAAATAAAAGCAACCGACAACATGCGCCTTTTTACCGGCAATCATATCACTACAGCATCCCGTAGCTTCGCTTATTTCAAACTTGATGAATCCAAGGCTGTCAAACTGGACTCTGTAAGTGAGGCAGAGATCAGGAAGAACGGCAAGAAACTGGAAGTTCTCCTTGCTTCGGGAGGGCTCTATTTTGATGTCTCCAAGCCCCTTGCAGAGGATGAGACCCTGAATATCAAGACCTCAAATATGATCATGGGTATCAGAGGAACCAACGCGGATGTTACCATAGTTGATCATAGTCATGTGGTGATCAATCTATATACCGGAAGACTTGTCTGTACTGTGACCAACACCAGGACCAATGAGACCACAACCCTTGAGCTGGAGCCAGGGCAGAGCGGTACTTTTGCAGTCGCAGAAACCGGCATTACAGGTGAGATTGATGAGACAGGCGAGGAAGATAAGTCAGATAAAGGCGACGATAAGGCAGGATTGTCGGTCAGCGCAGAGGTTGGAGATATTGATCTTGATGATGTTAAGGGCTATGTCCTTATGGCTATTATTGAGGCGGGAAGATCTGAGGAGATAAAAGAAGCCAGCGGAATTGACGTAGGAAGCATCCCGTTGGAGGAAATAGAGCAAAGGATACAGGAAGACGAGGCGGTCAAAGAAGAACTTATTGCCAGAGTCGAAGAAGAGGAGCGGATTCAGGAGCAGAATGTCTCCAAGGATAATGTATGGGAGATCAATCCGGATACCGAGGATACTGAGAATAATTCGGAGGACGTTCCGGAGAGAGAATCTGAGAGTGGCAGGGGAACAGGCACAGGTTCTGTCGGTACAGCTACCAGTGCTTCAAATGTTCAGATTCCCGCAGGAATCGGAGTGCCAACAGGTATAGGTGGTAACGGCGGGAATGCAGGAAACACCGGTAACGGTAATGGCGGCGGCTCAGGCGGCGGAGACAATTCCGGCAATGAGCAGCCCTCCGACAATACAGACAGTGGAGGGAACGATAATAACGATGACAATAATAACAATGACAATAATGATGACAAAAATGACGATGATAAAAAAGAAGACGATAAGACAGAAAAAACCTACAAGATAACCGTAGCTACAGCAGAGAACGGCAGCGTAAGTGTGGATAAGAGTTCTGCCACGAAGGGCGCTACCGTTAATATTACAGCGACTCCGGCTGAGGGATATGAGGTTGATTCTGTTTCTGTAACCGGAGTAAGCGTATCCGGAAGCGGCAGCAGTTACTCTTTTACCATGCCTGCAAAAGATGTTACTGTTACCGTGACCTTCAGGGCAATACAGGAACAGACCTACAGTATATCAGTATCATCGGGAAGAGGTGGAAGCGCAGCAGCTTCTGCCGGTAGTGCCATAAAGGGTGAGCGGATCACAATAATCTGCTCGCCGAACGATGGATATGAAACGGAATCCGTAACTGCTACAAGTTCTGATGGAAGTGTTTCCGTATCTGGAAGCAGAAACAGTTATTCCTTTACCATGCCTGCGGGCGATGTTACAGTCTCCGTATCTTTCAGTAAAAAGCCTGAGACAACTTACAGCATCTCTGTATCTGCAGGAACCGGTGGAAGCGCCACTGCATCAGCAAGCAGCGCAAGTCAGGGAACCAATGTGACCATATCCTGTGTACCGGCAGAAGGCTATGAAGTTGATAGTGTGACTGCTTCCGGTCCTTCAGGTAGTGTGAGCGTAAGCGGAAGCGGCAACAGTTATTCCTTCACTATGCCCGCCGGAAACGTCAGCGTCAGCGTAACCTTTAAGCTTTTGCCTGCTACAACCTACAGCATTACTATTGGAAGTCTTGAACATGGTAGTATATCGCTTGGAACCACATCAGCTGCAGAAGGAGATACTGTGTCATTTACCCTTGCTCCTGACAGCGGCTATAAGGTTGATACCGTATCTGTTACAGATGCGGATGGCAGTGCAGTGGCTGTATCCGGAAGTGATAACAGCAGATCGTTTACAATGCCCGGGAAAAACGTGACTGTCAGCGCCACATTTGTATTGGAAGTGGTAACGCATACCATTACATACCAGTTTAATCATGATGGTGTTGCTACGGTAAGCGGACCTGACAGCGCAACGCAGGGAGCTTCAGTAGAGGTTACTGTGACTATTAATGTCGGAGCAAACTATGTCTTTAAGAAGGCGGAGATTATGGCAGAGGGCGAGAGTACAAAGACTCGCAATACCTCCACATTTACTTTTGTGATGCCTGATAAGGACGTAACGGTGAGCATCACACTTGAGGAAAATCAGGCACATACTGTGACATTAGCGACAGATGGGATGCAATTCTCTGATAATACAGGCCCTACTAAGCAGTATGCTAAGGATGAGACTGTGGAAGTATATGGACAATTACAAAAGAACGATGGGGCAGGACTTACTCTTTTAACAGATATTAAATACAGTGGATCAACAACGCCTGAAACAAGCTTGGCATTACGACTGGCATATCATGGTGACCAAAACCATGTTTCAACCTGGTTTACAATGCCGGATGAGGATGTGACGGTAATCGCAGAATATTTGACCGGGCTCTATAAGTGCCCGCGGCAGCAAATGGAACTGAATGACAATGGCAGTAGCATAGGCAGAGTAAGAATACAGTATTCTGATTATGCATCCTATCCTTTTGAAATAGAGGGTTATAACTATGCGCAAAGCGGAAGAACAATGTATATCAGTATATCCGGTCTGGATTCAAGTAAATTTGATTCCCTGAAAAGTAGCAATACAGCTATCACCATTTCCTGTCAGGGGGGCTCGTCTGTTACTGTAACTATTCCGGATGATAACTACGGACCGCCTATCAGTTTCATGATGCCGTCGGATGATATACAATCGATCACTATAAAGCTGACAGAAAAGGATGGAACTACCATTCATACGATGACTGTAACTACTCCGTAACGATTCGGAAAATATCAGATAATGCATAAAGGTATGAAACAGGAAAATACATGAATATGAGTCACATGAAGCCTAACTTAATATTGCTGATTGCGATGTTGCTTGTACTATCCGGCTGTGAAAGTGATACTGAGCAGACTGATACGCCAACATCAGAGCAGGTAGCGGAGTATGCTGCGAGCGAAAGCGCGCCTGAAGAAGCCGCTGCTATGCAAGAGGAGAAAACAACCGGTGCATATGAGCCCGGGATTGAGTATCCGCCTCTTGATTTCTCTCTTCTACCTGAGTACCTAAGCCCCTGCGGCTTTGCTCTCGACGGTGATGCTCTTCTTATAACCGACAGCTATTCCAAAAAAATCTGGAGGCTTAGCCCTGAAGGAGCGGAAGTATACGCCGGAGACGACACCACTTTGGACATCTATGGCGAGCCTCTCGGAGGATATAATGATGCGGACGCAGATGCCTCTTTTTTCAGAATGCCCTGGGCAATATCTCCTTTTCTTGAAGGATATGTGGTATCGGATACTGACAATAATGCACTGCGGCTGATAAGAGAAGGCAGAGTGGAAACGGTAAATGCTGCAATGGATGGTGAGAGCGGTGGTAAGCAGGGAGCTGTCTATAATCATCCTACCGGTCTTGCTACAGATGATGCCGGTAATATCTATGTGTCTGACACCAATGAAGGCAAAATAGCGGTTATTAACTTTATCGGTGAGTACCATGTTTTCCTGGACAATCTGAACAGTCCTATGGGCCTTGCATATCACGACGGTTACCTATATATAGCTGAGACCGGAAATAACAGGATTCTTCGGGCACAGATAGGCGATCCTTACCGGGATGAGCATGAATCGGAGATCGTGGCAGGTTCCGGAGAAGTGGGAGATAGCGATGGGGAGGCATTACAGGCTTCTTTTTCATCGCCGATGGGAATTGCAGCCCCTGATGATGGAAGCCTATTTGTCGCTGATTCCGTAAATGGCAGACTAAGGAGGATCAGTGACGGACAGGTTACAACGATAGATGTAACAGATCCGGCTGCTTCTGAGGTAGAACTTACAACACCTGTGGGCATCTGCATCAGAGGAAAAGAGATATATGTAGCCGACAACTTTGGCAGAAGAATATTTGTGATTCCTTATGAAGAATAAAAAGAAAACGGATAAGCTCCTGAAAAACATAATTGCCCTTCTCGTGGCTGCGGCCTTCACTCTGGTGGCAGCATCCGGGCTTCTTGATGCCTGGGATAATACCGTGAGTGATGTGCTGTATCAGAGGCAGCAGGCTACAGACGGTGAGATACTTGTGCTGGGCATCGACAGAAAAGCACTGGAGGAATTGGGACCAATGCCCTGGCCAAGGAGCGTTATGGCGGATGTCATATCTATCCTGAACAGCGTTGAGGAGAAGCCTTCTGTGATCGCAATCGATGTCCTCTATATAGGAGAGAGTGCTGACTCGGATAGCGATGCTTATCTGGCTGCGGCCGCAGAGAATGGCAGAAATGTAGTCACTGCCTCAGCAGCATCTTTTGGAAGTGACATAGTTGTATCAGACAGCAGTTTTTTGGTGGATAAAAGGAGTGTTCAGGCCTACGACAGACCCTATGAGGCTCTTGAAAACGTCACGGCAACCGGCCACATCAATACAATGGCCGATGCTGACGGTGTTATCCGCCATGCTCTTTTATATGTAGATGTTCCGGAATCTGGGAGGGTACAGTCCTTTTCAAGAACCATTTATGAAAAATACTGTGAGGCCGAAAATCTTGAACCGGCGCCTTCACCTACAACAAAGGATGGATTTTTCTATATTCCATATACTGGAAAAAGCGGAGCCTATTACGACTATATTTCCGTGGCGGATATCTGTGATGGAAGCATTCCGCCGGACTTTTTTGCCGGGAAAATAGTTCTTATAGGGCCCTATGCACCGGGACTTCAGGACGAATACCGGACCTCTATAGATCACGCAGTTCCAATCTACGGAGTTGAGATTCAGGCTAACCTCGTGGATGCCTTCAGAAGGGGCTTTTTCCCTCAGGAGGCTTCGCAGAATCTCCAGCTTGTCGCCTTGTTTATCATCAGCTTTTTTATGCTTCTGTTTTTCTATGACAGAAAAATACTTCAGGCTTTGGCAGGGGAAGTGCTGGTATGCCTATTAGCACTTCTTATATGCCATGTTCTCTATATGAAGGGCGGTGTGGTGCTTCATGTTCTGTGGATACCGCTTTTTGTCAGCGTACTTTTTGTGGTGTCGGTGGCTCTTAATTATATCGGAGCCCAGCGGGAAAGGCGCATGGTTGAGAACACCTTTGGCCATTATGTGGATCCCGCAGTCATGAAACAGCTCCTTGAACAGGGAACATCAGCCTTGGAGCTGGGAGGCAAGATCTATGATATAGCAGTCCTTTTTGTCGATATCAGAGGTTTTACGACTATGAGCGAGACCCTTGATCCGCCAACGGTTGTGGAGATCATCAATTCTTATCTGACCCTCACTACGCAGTGTATTATGAAAAATCACGGAACTTTGGATAAGTTCGTGGGAGACTGTACCATGGCATTCTGGAATGCGCCTGTTCCCCAGGAGGATTCAGTGTATCTGGCATGCTGCGCCGCAATGGACATGGTGGAGGGCTCCAAAGCCCTTGGCGAAGAGCTTCAGAGGCGGTTTGGCAGAAGTGTTTCTTTTGGTATCGGTGTTAACTGGGGACCCGCTGTTGTAGGAAATATCGGTGCTCCGCATCGTATGGATTATACTGCCATTGGTGACACCGTCAATACAGCTGCTCGTCTGGAAGCCAACGCCCCCGGAGGTACAATCCTTATATCAAGGGCTGTTGCGGATATGCTGGGGGACAGGGCGAAGGTAACATCCCTTGGTGATAGCATTAAGCTTAAGGGAAAGGCGGAAGGATATGAGATTCTTACCCTGGATGAACTGGTAAGATAATACAATCCGCGACAAAAAAATACTATTTCACGACAAAATTTGTTTGTGAAATAATATTTCGTGCTATATTAGACTCGTAAGATAGACGAATAGTCTGCGATTATTTATGAGGGAACGGGATGGATAGTAACATGTATGATGAAAGTGGCCTGCTCATTGTGAAGGAGAATCACTGCTGCGAGCACTGGGAGCCTGATGATGGGGTTCTGGTTCCGATGAAAGAGTGCTGGTGTTGCAAGTGGTCTAACTTTCGGAATGAGATCAAGAATTCTTCAAGTGAATGCTTTAGCGTTTGTAATTATGTGGGCAATGCAAAAGAAGCAGTAACCAGGTGAGGAACTCATATGGAGAACACGGGGACGAAAATAAAACTACATATACAGCTGTTTGGCGGGCTTGCGATTTCTTATGAGGGGAAGAACATATCGATCGGCAAGAATAAGACAGCCAAATACATACAGCTTTTAGAGATAGTCTGGCTTAGCGGACGAAAGGGAATACCCAAGGATACTCTCATCAACATCCTCTACGACAGAGAAGAACAGTCCAATATCAGCAACAGCTTCAACAATCTGATCTATCAGATGCACAAGCAGCTGAAGAAATCCGGACTTCCTGACAGCGACTATATCGTGAACAGAGACGGAATCTTTTTCCCTGATGACAATGTGGAGATTGATTCTGATGCGGTCAGGTTCACAGAGTGTGTGGAGAGTGCCAGGAACTGCAATGACAATACCACGGAGATAATCCTTTACAAGCAGGCTTTTGACCTGTATGTATCGGAGCTCCTTCCTGAGATATCCACGCAGGAGTGGGTCATTATGAAGAGCGTTCAGTTCCAGAAGATGTATTCAGAGTGCGTCGTATCACTGGGCAACTATTATCAGAAACGCAAGGATTATGATGCCATGTACCGCGTATACAAGAAGGCGGCGGAGCTGTATCCGGATGATGAGTGGCAGGTTGGAGAGATCAATGCGCTGATAGGCATGGAGGCATACAAGGATGCCTATGCTATTTATAACGAGACTGTCAGGTACTACACTGATGAGCTTGGTATTACTCCCAGTAACGATCTTCTTGAGTGCTATGACAAGATGAGCAGGAAGATCACCAACTCTCCAAACGAGATACTTCAGATAAGAGATGACATCCTTGAACACAGGGAGAGCGTTGTTACAAGTGATGAAGGCGCCTATGACGTATCTTATCCCAGCTTTATCGATGCTTATCACATCCTTAGCAGGAACATGGAGAGAAATGGGCAGTCTGTATTTATGATGCTACTTACCCTTGTAGACTATGAGGGCAAAAAGATATCCAATCAGGCCAAGCTTGAAGCAAGGAGTAAGCTCCTTCAGCAGGCTATATCCGAAACTCTTCGTCAGGGCGATACTTACTGTAAGTATTCGGCATCCCAGTATCTGGTCCTTCTTGTGGGAACCAGCAAGGAGAGCTGCAAGATAGTATTTCGAAGGGTTCTGAACAAGCTCAAGGTTCTGGCAGGACCCAGAACAGAGCTGGAATACAGCGTTGTATCTCTGGCAGAGCTTCCCGACAAGCTGGCGGAGGCAAAGTAACAGCCACAGCTTTTAATATGATTTACAAGATTCTTTTCGGGGGAAAAGGATATTCTTATGAGAATTCCGCAGGCGCCTTGTGCGCTCTGCGGAATTTTGGGCGTTATAGAAAAGCTTTATATTTCGTTCACAGAATTTTAAAGGAATATTGATATACTATACATAGAAGAATCAGGCAGAAAGGAAGTGAAGTCTATGGCAGTTAAACACCAGGACTACTCCAAAGTCGATTTCGCAGCGATTGCGGGCGGCGTAGACAAGATGATTGAAAGCGATTCTATAACTCAGACAGATATAGAGAATATCCTTAAGATCAAGGATCAGGTAAGAGAATTTCAGGTTCTTATGATGAAATACGAATGTGCTTTATCAGAAGTAAGGACCAAGTTTGATGTACTTAACAAGGAATTATCAGTCATAACCAACAGAAATCCCATCGAGTCTATCAAGATGAGGATCAAGACTCCCGTCAGTATCTATAACAAGCTTAGCAATAAGGGCGTTGATTTCACTCTTGAGAACATCAACGATCAGCTCTCCGACATAGCCGGTATCAGAGTAATCTGTTCCTTTGTAGATGATATCTACATGCTGGCGGAATGTCTTCAGAACCAGGACGATATAACGGTATTACAGAAAAAGGACTATATCAAGAAACCCAAGAAGAGCGGTTACAGAAGCCTTCATCTTATAATTCAGATACCTATATTCCTTACCGACAGGAAGGAATACATGAAGGTAGAGGTTCAGTTCAGAACCATAGCAATGGATTTCTGGGCAAGTCTTGAACATAAGATGAAATACAAGAAGAATATCGAGAACCAGGATGTTATAGTTGATGACTTAAAATTCAGTGCAGACCTTATCAATCAGCTGGATCGCAGAATGCAACAGATCAGAGAGCGGATTGATGCAAGCGAAGATAAGTGATAGGTTTGGAAATAATACAGCTTTCATAATCATGTCATGAGTAAGAGCCGGAGGGAACAACCTTCCGGCTCTTTTGTCTTAATTTATTAATAATGTATGCATCAGTCATTTATTGCAGTCCAGCGTCCGCTTGCGCCGCAGGGAAGCACAAGACCGTTGCCCTTAACGGGAAGTCCGATCTCATCAGCTTCAACTGTGCCCTTATGAATGGGATCAAGGACAGTGTGAAGCATATAAGAAAGAACAGCCGGCTGCAGGCCTGTTGTGTATGAATTAATCAGGAAGAACAGCGGCTTATCTGATAAAAGCTGAGAAGATAGCTTGATGAAAGGGAAAACCGATTCTTCAATCTTCCAGATCTCACCCTTGGGACCTCTTCCGTAGGAAGGAGGATCCATGATGATTCCGTCGTACTTGTTGCCGCGTCTTATTTCTCTTTCAACGAATTTTACACAGTCATCAACAAGATACCTGATGGGGGCATCGCCAAGACCTGAGGACGCAGCATTCTCTTTTGCCCAGGCTACCATGCCCTTGGCTGCGTCAACGTGAGTTACACTGGCACCTGCCTTGGCAGCTGATACTGTAGCACCGCCGGTATAGGCGAAAAGGTTAAGAACCTTGATCGGGCGATCAGCTTCTTTAATTAATGAAGAGAACCAATCCCAATTGGCTGCCTGCTCAGGGAAAAGGCCTGTGTGCTTGAAACTGAAGGGCTTAAGGTTAAAGGTAAGTTCCTTATAATTAATGGACCATTCTTCGGGGAGATTCTTGAACTCCCATTCACCGCCGCCCTTGTTGGAGCGATGGTAGTGACCGTTCCATTTCTTCCAGCCGAAGTGCTTTTTGTCTGTGTTCCATATTACCTGGGGGTCCGGTCTTACAAGAAGGTAGTCACCCCATCTCTCAAGCTTCTCACCTGAGGAGGTGTCGATAACCTCATAGTCTTTCCATCCGTCTGCAATCCACATATGTTTCTCCTTATAAATGTCTATGGACAATAAATATTTTATAATTGTTTACTTATTGATAATGGTTATTTACTTATATTAATGATAGTATCAGTAAAATGCGCATTTTAAAATAGGAAAAAGCGCAGGATGTATTCTACTACCGAAGGAGCTGCCGGAGTAGTGTGAATTTCCAATATGATAAAAAACATCAAGAAAAACAAGCGAAAAACACCTAATATGCGAAAAAAGAGATTAATTTTAAAAAAGGTGTTGCATTAAATACCAAAATGTTTTATACTCATAAACGCTGTGACATGATAGCTATGAAGCGTGAGGTTGCTGCTTTATCCAGTTAAGCAGGTTTTCCGTGGAGCGAATGTCAAGGACCGAGTGATCGGCCAAACAAACTGACGACAAGTCACTGTACAGTTAATTTAGGTCTGCCGACTAACCCGAGGCAGAAACGACGTGTAGGATAAGTTCGGGATCTTATTTTGCGATGAGGTTCTGGACACACACGGGAGAGTGTACAGTCACCGCTTGTCGTACTTATTCATAAAAGTGCGAAAAGGAGGCGACTTTTTTTATGGCAAATCAGGTAATGAGAATTACACTTAAGGCTTATGATCATCAGCTTGTTGATGCATCTGCCAAGAAGATTATCGAGACAGTCAAGAAGAATGGATCTCAGGTTTCCGGACCTGTACCTCTTCCTACTAAGAAGGAAGTTGTTACAATTCTCCGTGCTGTTCACAAGTACAAGGATTCCAGAGAGCAGTTCGAGCAGAGAACACACAAGAGACTTATCGATATCATCACACCTACATCAAAGACAGTTGAGGCTCTTCAGAGACTCGAGATGCCTGCAGGTGTTAACATAAATATCAAGATGAAATAATAACAGACCTCTACTAGTATGATGCGAGACGCATGATGCCGCGATAACTGGAGAGTTGCTGATAGGCAATTGAAGCGACATTGCGAATGAAGTAAGCATCCGCTGTAGACGTAATAAGGAGGTAAAAAAACATGAAGAAGGCTATTTTAGCTACTAAAGTCGGAATGACTCAGATCTTCAAGGAAGATGGTTCACTGGTTCCTGTAACTGTTCTTCAGGCAGGACCATGCGTAGTAACTCAGATCAAGACAGTTGAGAACGATGGTTACAGCGCTGTTCAGGTTGGTTACGTTGACAAGAAAGAGAAGACTGTCAACAAGGACAAGAACGGCAGCAAGACAATCTATCACCGTCATGGCGCTACTAAGGCTGAGCAGGGACATTTCAAGAAGGCTGGAGTTTCTTGCAAGAGATATGTAAGAGAGTTTAAGTTCGAGAATGCTGCTGATTATGCACTTGGCGCAGAGATCAAGGCTGATATCTTCGCAGAAGGCGACAAGATTGACGCAACAGCTGTTTCAAAGGGAAAAGGATTCCAGGGTGCTATTAAGAAGAACGGTCAGCACAGAGGACCTATGGCACACGGTTCCAAGTTCCACCGTCATCAGGGTTCTAATGGCTCAAGTTCAGATCCCAGCCGCGTATTCAAGGGCAAGGGAATGCCTGGTCACATGGGCAGCGTAAAGGTAACAGTTCAGAATCTTGAGGTTGTAAGAGTAGATGCTGACAAGAATCTTATTCTTGTTAAGGGTGCTATTCCCGGACCTAAGAAGGGACTTGTTACAATCAAGGAAACCGTTAAGGTTGAAGGCTAATAGAACGCGAAAGGAGGAACCATACAGATGGCTAATGTATCTGTTTACAATATGGAAGGCAAAGAAGTTGGCTCAATTGAATTAAATGATGCTATCTTCGGAGTTGAAGTAAATGAACATCTCGTACACATGGCAGTTCTTCAGCAGCTCGCTGACAAGCGCCAGGGTACACAGAAAGCAAAGACACGTTCTGAAGTTTCCGGAGGCGGAAGAAAGCCTTGGAGACAGAAGGGAACCGGTCACGCAAGACAGGGTTCAATCAGAGCTCCTCAGTGGAAGGGCGGCGGAGTTGTATTTGCTCCCGTTCCAAGAGATTATTCTTTCAAGATGAACAAGAAAGAGAAGAGAGCTGCTCTTAAGTCTGCTCTTACAGACAAGGCAGTTAACAACAACATCGTAGTTGTTGATGAGCTTAAGTTCGACGAGATCAAGACCAAGAAGTTCGCTGAGGTTATGAACAACCTTAAGGCAACTCGTAAGGCTCTTGTAGTTCTTGCAGACAATGATAAGAACGTAGTTCTTTCAGCAAGAAACCTCGCTGAGGCTAACACAACACTTACAAACACACTTAATGTTTATGATATCGTAAACGCTAGAACACTCGTCCTTACTAAGGATGCAGTAGCAAAGATAGAGGAGGTGTATTGCTAATGGCAGCATTACAGTATTATGACGTAATCCTTAAGCCTGTTCTTACAGAGAAGAGCATGAACGGCATGGCAGATAAGAAGTACACTTTCCTTGTTAATCCTGAAGCTAACAAGACACAGATCAAGGAAGCTGTAGAGAAGATGTTCGAGGGAACAAAGGTTGCCAAGGTTAACACAATCAATTCCGACGGTAAGAGAAAGAGACGTGGAATGATCGTAGGCTTCACAGCTAAGACCAAGAAGGCTATTGTTCAGCTTACTGAAGACAGCAAGGACATCGAGATCTTCCAGGGACTTTAATTATAAGTAACTCATAACTATACGTACGGATCCAAACAAAGTCCGGGATCCAAATGATTTGATCATTAGATACGTGATAAACAAAAAGGAGAAAAAATCATGGGAATTAAGAAATACGGCCCATATACCCCTTCCAGAAGAAACATGACAGGATCTGATTTCTCAGAGATCACAAAGAAGACTCCCGAGAAGTCACTCGTTGTTTCAAAGAACAGCAAGGCTGGTCGTAACAACCAGGGTAAGATCACTGTTAGACATCGTGGATGCGGCGGCAGAGTTAAGTACAGAATTATCGATTTCAAGAGAAACAAGGACGATATGCCTGCAAAGGTTATCGGAATTGAGTATGATCCTAACAGATCAGCAAATATCGCGCTCATCGAGTACGAGGATGGCACAAAGGCTTATATCCTTGCACCTAACGGTCTTAAGGATGGCATGACAGTTATGAACGGTGCTAACGCAGAAGTTCGTGTTGGTAACTGCCTCCCTCTTTCACAGATTCCTGTCGGTGAAAACGTACACAACGTTGAGCTTTATCCCGGAAAGGGTGGCCAGATGGTTCGTTCAGCCGGTAACGCTGCACAGCTTATGGCTAAAGAAGGTAAGTATGCAACACTTCGTCTTCCTTCAGGCGAGATGAGAATGGTTCCTATCGAGTGCCGTGCAACAATCGGTGTAGTAGGAAACGGTGATCACAACCTTATCAACTATGGTAAAGCCGGAAGAATTCGTCACATGGGTATCCGTCCTACAGTTCGTGGTTCTGTTATGAACCCCAACGACCATCCACACGGTGGTGGTGAAGGTAGAGCTCCTATCGGACGTTCTGGCCCTAGCACACCTTGGGGCAAGCCTGCTCTTGGTTACAAGACACGTAAGGCTAAGAAGGCTTCTAACAAGCTGATCGTAAGAAGAAGAAACGGTAAAGCCATCAAATAAGGAGGAATGAAATGTCTAGATCACTTAAAAAGGGACCTTTTGCAGACGCAAGCCTGCTTAAGAAGATAGATGCTATGAACGCAGAGGGCCAGAAGCAGATAGTTAAGACCTGGTCACGTCGTTCTACAATTTTCCCGTCTTTTGTTGGACACACAATCGCTGTTCATGACGGAAGAAAGCATATTCCTGTATATGTTACTGAAGATATGGTTGGACACAAGCTCGGTGAGTTTGTTCCCACAAGAACATTCAGAGGACATGCTGGAAATTCTCCTGCAGAGAGAAAGAGCAGCGTAAACTAATATTTGTTCGACGAAAGGAGGTTAATCCATGGAAAACGAGATCAAGCATAGATCAAAAATTAAAAGAGACAGAAATCGTGACAATAAAGAAACAAGACCTTTTGCAAAGTTATCTTATGCAAGAATACCAGTTCAGAAGGCATGCTTTGTCATGGATGCTATCAGAGGAAAGGATGTTGAGACTGCACTTGCAATCCTCGCATACAATCCCAGATATGCTTCAAGCGTAATCTACAAGCTTCTTAACAGCGCTGTAGCTAACGCTGAGAACAACAAGGGCATGAACAGAGCAAATCTTTACATTGCTGAGTGCACTGCCAGCAACGGCCCTATCATGAAGAGAATTCAGCCTAGAGCACAGGGCAGAGCTTACAGAATTAACAAGAGAATGAGTCATCTGACTGTTATTTTGGACGAGAGATAATTGAAAGGAGAAGCACAAAATGGGACAGAAAGTTAATCCTCATGGTCTCAGAGTTGGTGTAATCGCTGACTGGGATTCCAAGTGGTATGCTGAATCTGGCGATTTTGCCAATAATCTTGTAGAAGATTACAATATCAGAAAATTTCTGAAGAAGAAATTATATGCAGCTGGTGTTTCTAAGATCGAGATCGAGAGAGCATCAGACAGAGTTAAGGTTATCGTTTACACAGCTAAGCCCGGTGTTGTTATCGGTAAGGGCGGTGCTGAGATCGAAGTAACCAAGAAAGAGCTTTCTAAGCTTACAGACAAGAAGGTTCTTGTTGATATCAAAGAGATCAAGAAGCCCGATA
The DNA here is from genome assembly GCF_028539135.1 of Butyrivibrio sp. DSM 10294. Lineage (NCBI taxonomy): Bacteria > Bacillati > Bacillota > Clostridia > Lachnospirales > Lachnospiraceae > Butyrivibrio > Butyrivibrio sp. DSM 10294. Next base: position 90,992 of record NZ_JANSWL010000062.1, read on the forward strand.
AGGATGCACAGCTCGTTGCAGAGAACATCGCTCAGCAGCTTGAGAACCGTGTATCATTCAGAAGAGCAATGAAGTCCTGCATGAGCAGAACAATGAAGACAGATGCCCTTGGTATCAAGGCATGCTGCTCAGGCCGTCTCGGTGGTGCTGATATCGCTCGTTCAGAGTTCTACAGTGAGGGAACTATTCCTCTTCAGACACTTAGAGCTGATATCGATTATGGTTTTGCTGAAGCAGACACAACCTACGGTAAGGTTGGTGTAAAGGTATGGATCTACAAGGGTGAAGTACTTCCGACCAAAGCAGGTGAGAATTCAGATAAGGAAGGGAGCGATAAATAATGTTAATGCCAAAGAGAGTTAAGCACCGCAAGCAGTTCCGCGGTTCAATGGCTCATAAAATTACTCGTGGTAACAAAATTAGTTACGGTGAATTCGGTATCGTTGCGCTTGAGCCTTGCTGGATCAATTCAAACCAGATTGAGGCAGCCCGTGTAGCTATGACACGTTTCATCAAGCGTGGTGGTCAGGTTTGGATCAAAATCTTCCCTGACAAGCCTGTCACATTAAAGCCTCTTGGAACTCGAATGGGTTCTGGTAAGGGTGCAACTGACAGATGGGTAGCTGTTGTTAAACCCGGTCGTGTAATGTTCGAGATCGGTGGTGTTGCCGAAGCCGATGCGAGAGAAGCTCTTCGTCTTGCGACTCACAAGCTTCCTTGCAGATGCAAGATCGTATCTAAGGCTGATTTGGAAGGCGGTGTATCTAATGAAGACTAATAAGTATGTAGAAGAGCTTAAGGCTAAGTCAGCTGATGAGCTTCAGACAGAGCTTGTTTCAGCTAAGAAGGAGCTTTTCAATCTTAAGTTCCAGAACGCTACAAACCAGTTGGATAATACAGCAAGAATCAAAGAAGTAAGAAGAAATATTGCAAGAATCCAGACTGTTATTACACAGAATGCTAAGGCTTGATCGCCTTAACCTTGACTTTATAAAGGAGAAATAGACCGTGGAAAGAAATTTAAGAAAAACGCGTGTTGGTAAAGTAACAAGCGATAAGATGGATAAAACCATCACAGTTTCCATTGAGGACCATGTTAAGCATCCTCTTTACAAGAAGATCGTAAAGAGAACTTATAAGCTTAAGGCTCATGACGAGAACAATGAGTGCCGTATTGGTGACACAGTTAAGGTCATGGAGACAAAGCCTATCTCCAAGGATAAGAGATGGAGACTTGTATCCATTATTGAACGTGCAAAGTAATTCAAAAAAGGAGAAATATCATGATTCAGCAGGAAAGTAGACTGAAGGTCGCTGATAACACAGGTGCTAAAGAGCTTCTTACAATCCGTGTTATGGGTGGATCTACAAGAAGATATGCGAGAATCGGCGACACAATAGTTGCTTCTGTTAAAGAAGCAACACCCGGTGGAGTTGTAAAGAAGGGTGACGTTGTTAAGGCTGTTGTCGTTCGTACTGTAAAAGAGACACGTCGTAAGGACGGTTCCTACATCAGATTTGATGAGAACGCTGCTGTTGTTATCAATGAAGATGGTACGCCTAAGGGAACACGTATATTTGGACCCGTAGCCAGAGAGCTTCGTGAGAAAAAGTTCATGAAGATCCTTTCTCTTGCTCCGGAAGTATTATAAGGAGGCGCCCATATGTCAACAAGTAAGATCAAGAAGGGTGATATGGTTAAGGTTATCGCCGGTGGTGAAATCGACAAGGAAGGAAAAGTCCTTTCAGTTGATACAAAGAACGGAAAGGTAGTCGTTGAGGGTGTCAACAAGGCAATCCATCACGAGAAGCCTTCTGCAAAGAATCCTAATGGCGGTATTGTAGAGCGCGAAGCTGCTCTTGATATCTCAAACGTTATGTTACTTCATAACGGACAGCCTACCAAGGTCGGATTCAAAGTAGAGAAAGACGAGAATGGTAAGGTTGTTAAGAAAAGCCGCATCGCTAAGAAGACCGGTGAGGTTATCGACTAATTCAGGAAGGAGGTAAATAACGTTGAGTAGATATAAGGATTTATACAAGAACGAGATCGTTGATGCTATGACAAAGAAGTTCGGTTACAAGAACGTAATGGAAGTTCCCAAGCTCGACAAGATCGTTATCAATATGGGCGTTGGAGAGGCTAAGGAGAATGCTAAGCTTCTTGAGAATGCCGCTAATGATATGGCTATTATTTCTGGTCAGAAGCCTGTAATCACAAAGGCTAAGAAGTCAATCGCTAACTTCAAACTTAGAGAGGGTATGCCTATCGGATGTAAGGTAACTCTTCGTGGCGACAAGATGTACGATTTCCTTGATCGTCTCGTAAACCTTGCACTTCCTCGTGTACGTGACTTCAGAGGAATCAATCCCAACGCATTTGATGGCAGAGGAAACTATGCTCTTGGTATCAAGGAGCAGCTCATCTTCCCTGAGATCGAGTACGATAAGATTGACAAGACAAGAGGTATGGACATCATTTTCACAACAACAGCTAAGACAGACGAGGAGGCTCGTGAGCTTCTTACTCTGTTCAATATGCCTTTTGCAAAGTAATTATAGGAGGGAAAGAAACACATGGCTAAATTATCCATGAAGTTAAAACAGCAGATGAAACCAAAGTTCTCTACACGTGCTTATAACCGTTGTAAGATCTGCGGTCGTCCTCATGCTTATCTTAGAAAGTACGGAATCTGCAGAATTTGCTTCCGTGAGCTTGCATATAAGGGCGAGATTCCTGGTGTTAGAAAAGCATCTTGGTAATTCACACAGTTTATAATTGTGATCCGGGATGGGGATCACATTTTATAAAAAAATAGAAGTTTAGTAATTGAGGGCTCAGCCCTCAGACATTGCGGCTTCGTGTCTCTGCTCAATTCGGGGAGTAGTAAGGCGAAGCAATAATAATTAAGGAGGCAATTATAAAATGGCAATGAACGATCCTATTGCAGATATGCTTACAAGAATTCGTAACGCAAACACTGCAAAGCATGACACTGTTGATGTTCCTTCTTCAAAGATGAAGCTTGCAATCGCAAACATCCTTCTTGAAGAGGGTTATATTAAGAAGCTTGATGTAATCGAAGATGGCGCTTTCAAGACTCTTCACATCACTCTTAAGTATGGCGTAGACAGAAACGATAAGGTTATCACAGGCCTTAAGAGAATCTCTAAGCCCGGTCTTCGTGTATACGCAGGCAAGGAAGAGCTTCCCAGAGTATTAGGTGGTCTTGGTATTGCAATTCTTTCAACTAACCAGGGCGTTGTAACTGATAAAAAAGCAAGAGAGCTCCAGGTTGGTGGCGAAGTTCTTGCATTCATTTGGTAAATTGGAGGTACGGGCATGTCACGAATTGGAAAAATGCCAATCGCAGTTCCTGCTGGTGTAACAGTAGAAGTTGCAGAAAATAATAAGGTGACTGTAAAGGGACCTAAGGGTACCCTTACAAGAGTTTTCCCTGCAGAGATTCTTTTCGAGCAGGGCGACGGACAGATCGAGGTTAAGAGACCTGACGATCAGAAGAAGACAAGAGCTTTACACGGCCTTTCAAGAAGCCTTCTCAACAACATGGTTGTTGGTGTAACAGATGGTTTTGAGAAAAAGCTTGAGGTAAACGGTGTAGGTTACAGGGCTGCTAAGAATGGCAAGACACTCTCTCTTACACTTGGTTATTCACATCCTGTAGAACTTGAAGATCCTGAGGGAATCGAGACAGTTGTAGAGGGTCAGGTAATCACAGTTAAGGGTATCGACAAAGAGGCGGTTGGCCAGCACGCTGCAATCATCAGAGAGAAGAGAGCTCCCGAGCCTTATAAGGGCAAAGGAATCAAGTATTCTGATGAGGTTATCAAGCGTAAAGTTGGTAAGACCGGTAAGAAATAATTAAGATAAGGAGAGTGCAAAATGGTTAGTAAGGAATCAAGACAGAAAATTCGTGTTAAAAAGCACATGAAGATTCGTAATCGTTTCAGCGGCACAGCTGAAAGACCACGTTTAGCAGTATTTAGAAGCAATAATCATGTATATGCACAGGTTATTGATGATGTTGCCGGCAAGACACTTGTATCTGCTTCAACTCTTGAAAAAGATATCAAGGCTGAGCTTAAGAATACAGACGACATTGAAGCAGCAACAAAGGTTGGAGACGTTGTTGCAAAGAGAGCTCTTGAGAAGGGCATCAAGGCTGTTGTATTCGACAGAGGCGGTTATATTTACCACGGCAAGGTTAAGGCTGTTGCCGAGGCTGCCAGAGAAGCTGGCTTGGAATTCTAAGAAGGGAGAACACACAAAATGAAGCGTAATATCGTTGATGCAAGTCAGCTCGAATTGACAGATAAAGTTGTAACCATCAAGCGTGTTACAAAGGTTGTTAAGGGTGGACGTAACATGAAGTTCACTGCACTCGTAGTAGTTGGTGACAACAATGGACACGTTGGTGTAGGTCTTGGAAAGTCTACTGAAATTCCGGATGCTATCCGTAAGGGTAAGGAAGATGCTACCAAGAACCTGATCACTGTTCCTCTTGATGAGAACAACTCAATCACACATGATTTTATTGGTAAGTTCGGATCTGCTGAGGTTTTACTTAAGAGATCTCCTGAAGGTACCGGTATCATCGCTGGTGGTCCCGCTCGTTCCGTATGTGAGCTTGCAGGCATCAGAAATATCAGAACAAAGTCACTTGGTTCAAATAACAAGCAGAACGTTGTTTATGCTACAATCAATGGCCTTGCTCAGTTAAAGACACCTGAAGAAGTAGCTGCAAAGCGCGGTAAGTCTGTAGCAGAAGTAACCGCATAATAAAAGGAGAAAATCAATGGCAAACGAGAAGAAACTTAAGATCACATTGGTTAAGTCCACAATTGGAGCTGTTCCTAAGCAGGTAGCTACCGTAAAATCAATGGGATTCAAGAAACTTAACAGTTCTGTTGAACTTCCTGACAACTCTGCAACAAGAGGTCAGATTCAGCAGATCAGACACCTTGTAAAGGTTGAAGAGATCTAATATCGTTTTGGTACAAAATTAACGGTAATAGAAAATTTTTGTAAATAAAATTTCATCCGGGACTGTTTTACTGTATGCAAGTGGTGTATAATAATATATGTGCTGCGTTGAGCGTACAAAGTCCCGGCATCTATAAGGAGGAATATCATGGAATTATCCAACTTAAGACCTGCTGAGGGTTCTGTACAGAGCGATAATTTTAGAAGAGGTCGTGGCCATGGTTCAGGAAATGGCAAGACCGCTGGTAAGGGACACAAGGGTCAGAAGGCTCGTTCTGGTGCTCCCAGACCTGGTTTCGAAGGTGGTCAGATGCCACTGTTCAGAAGACTTCCTAAGAGAGGTTTCAAGAACATCAACCATAAGAATATCGTAGGCATCAATCTTAGCGCACTTGAAGTATTTGATAACGGAGCAGTTGTCGATATTCAGGCACTCAAGGATCAGGGAATCATCAAGAAAGAACTTGACGGCGTGAAGATCCTCGGCAACGGAGAATTTACTAAGAAGCTTACGGTTAAGGCTAATGCGTTCAGCGCATCTGCTAAGGAGAAGATCGAGGCTCTTGGTGGAACAACAGAGGTGATCTAATAATGTTTAAGTCCCTAATGAATGCATTAAAAGTCAGAGAATTAAGAGTAAAGATCCTTTTCACAATTGCGATGCTCGCAGTTATAAGACTTGGATCTGCGGTACCGGTTCCCGGTATGAATGTCTCAGTATTCCAGAATTGGTTTAAGAGCCTTTCAAGCAGCGATTCTTTTGGCTTCATGGATCGATTCACCGGTGGATCCTTTGAGAACATGTCAATCCTGGCACTCAATATCACACCGTACATTACTTCATCCATTATTATCCAGCTTCTCACAATTGCAATTCCCAAGTTTGAGGAATGGCAGAGAGATGGTGAGGATGGAAGAAAGAAGCTTACAGCACTCACAAGATATGTGACTGTAGCACTTGCTTTGATCGAGTCCATTGCAATGGCTATTGGTTTTTACAGAAATCAAGGCTTCCTCACAGAGCAGTCAATCTTCCTGGTAATCCAGGTTGTTGTAGCTCTTACAGCCGGCAGTGCATTCCTGATGTGGATAGGTGAAAGAATCACAGAAAATGGGGTTGGAAACGGTATATCTATAGTTCTGACTATCAACATTCTTTCAAGAATGCCGTCAGATTTCAAGGCGCTTTACGATCAGTTCGTAAGCGGCAAGCCTATTGCAAGGGGAGTTGTATCAGGCATTATCATTATTGCAGTAGTTGTTGCGATGGTTGTAATGGTAGTTCTTCTTAACGGCGCTGAGCGCAGAATTCCTGTTCAGTATGCTAAGAAGATTCAGGGAAGAAAGACTTACGGTGGAAACCGTTCCGAGATTCCTCTGAAAGTCAATACAGCCGGCGTTATGCCAATCATTTTTGCAATGTCTCTGTTCCAGTTCCCTATTATAATCACACAGCTTGTTGGTTATAAAGGAACAGGATTCTGGGGTAAGTTCGTTGCATATTTGAATCAGAGCAACTGGTGCAATCCTAACCATTGGAATTATTCAATCGGTTTAATTGTTTATATTTTATTGTTGATCTTCTTTGCTTATTTCTATACTTCAATCACTTTCAATCCGATTGAGATTGCAGAGAACATGAAGAAGCAGGGTGGATTCATCCCGGGAATCAGACCTGGTAAGCCTACCAGCGAGTACCTTAACAACATTCTGAACTACATCATTTTCATTGGAGCATGCGGACTCACCATCGTTGGTGTACTTCCTATCTTCTTCAATGGTATGTTCGGAGCTAAGGTTTCCTTCGGCGGCACCAGCCTTATCATCGTAGTAAGCGTTATCTTAGAGACAATCAAGCAGATTGAATCTCAGATGCTCGTTAGAAACTACAAGGGATTCCTTGAAGATTGATTATTAAAAACAATATGAGGTTTCAGGATTTGCTTATGTAAATCCTGAAACCTTTTTTGTTCTATCTCTTTTTCTATGGAAAAGTTTGTGATAACATAGTTAGTTGTGAGGTTTTTTCGAAAAATAATAGGAAAAGAGAAGGAAACACAAGTATGAAAATTATTATGTTGGGTGCACCCGGAGCGGGAAAAGGTACACAGGCTCAGATGATCGCGGATAAATACAATATCCCCCACATCTCTACAGGAGATATTTTCAGAGCTAATATCAAGAATGGAACAGAGCTTGGCAAGAAGGCCAAGGAGTATATGGACAAGGGACTTCTTGTTCCCGATGAGCTCACAGTTGAGCTTCTCCTTGACAGAGTTGCCAATGAGGATTGCAAGGACGGCTATGTTCTTGATGGATTTCCACGTACTATTCCCCAGGCTGACGTTCTGGATGCAGAACTCACCAAGCTTGGTGACAAAGTAGATTTTGCTGTAAATGTAGACGTTCCCGACGAGAACATTGTTCGCAGAATGTCAGGAAGAAGAGCCTGCCTTAAGTGCGGTGCTACTTACCATATTGAGCACATTCCTCCGAAGCAGGAAGGAATCTGTGATAAATGCGGAAGCGAGCTTGTTTTGAGAGCGGATGATGCGCCTGAGACAGTTCAGAACAGATTATCCGTTTATCATGAGCAGACTCAGCCACTTATTGATTATTATGACAAGAAGGGCATTTTAAGAACCGTAGACGGAACAAAGGATATGAAGGACGTATTTAATGCTATCGTCGACATTCTTAATGCATAAGATTTCGGTACATACCATATGGCTATAACAATTAAAAGCGATGAAGAATTGGAACTGATGAGGAAGTCGGGACATCTTTTGGCTAAGGTTCACGAAGAACTCCATGCCGCCGTAAGACCCGGTATCTCAACTCAGGAGCTTGACGAGATTGGCGAGAGGACAATCAGGGCATTGGGAGGCATTCCCAACTGCAAGGACTATGAAGGATTTCCTGCAGCCGTGTGTATATCAGTCAATGATGAAGTTGTCCATGGAATACCCAGTAAGGACAGGATCCTTAAGGAGGGTGATATAGTCACCTTCGATACGGGACTTATCTATAAGGGATACCATTCGGATGCGGCCAGGACCTGGGGCGTTGGCAAGATCTCAGATGAGGCTCAGAAGCTAATTGATGTTACCAGAGAGAGCTTTTTTGAAGGAATCAAAAAGGCCAGGGCCGGCAACAGGCTTCATGAGATCTCAAATGCGATAGATGCATATATTAAGCCCTACGGCTACGGCATAGTCAGAGAACTGACGGGACACGGTATAGGAACGAGCCTGCATGAAGAGCCCAACGTACCTAATTTCAGACAATGGCGCAGGGGCGTCAAACTGAAGAAGGGAATGACGATCTGCGTAGAGCCCATGATCACCATGGGACAGCGATATGTAGGATGGCTGGACGATGAATGGACAGTGGTAACTGTTGACGGATCGCTGGCTGCACATTATGAAAATACCATCGCCATAACAGATGGTGAACCGGAGATATTGACAATAGTGTAAGCATAGGATATTATGCTATTCGGGTTTTTGATTAGATTAAGGAGGAAAAAGATGTCAAAGGCTGATGTAATTGAAATTGAAGGAAAAGTTATCGAGAAGCTTCCCAACACCATGTTCCAGGTAGAGCTTGAGAACGGCCATGTTGTTTTAGCTCATATCAGTGGTAAACTTAGACAGAATTTCATCAGAATTTTGCCCGGTGACAAAGTAACACTTGAGCTGTCACCTTACGATCTTACCAAGGGCAGAATCATCTGGAGAGATAAATAATATATCGAAATATAAGACGGCATCGGATATCAAGGTATCTGATGCCGCTTTTTTATTTCATATTAAGATCTGCATATTTCGTCGATCGCATTCAGTTCTTCCTGTGAAAAGACTGTATTTTCAATTGCTTTTATGTTATTAAGAATCTGAGATGGTTTGGATGCACCTATCAAAACCGATGTAATATAGTCGTCTTTAAGATCCCAGGCAAGAGCCATTTCTGCAAGAGTCTGATTTCTTCTTTTGGCTATTTCATTAAGTGCCCTTATCTGTCCGAGTTTTTCTTCGGTCAGCTGACCTTCCTTAAGGAAACGACCATCGGTACGGATTCTGCTGTCTTCAGGAATTCCGTCAAGGTATCTGTTTGTCAGAAGTCCCTGTGCAAGAGGAGAGAAGCAGATGATTCCTTTGCCGAGCTTTTTTGAAGTCTCCTTAAGACCGTTCTTTTCTATGCTTCTGTCGAAGATGCTGTAGCGATTCTGGTTGATGATGAAGGGCACCTTTAGATCCTCGAGGATCTTAGTGGCTTTTTCAAGTGTCTGTCCATCATAGTTGGAAAGGCCGGCATACAATGCTTTACCGCTGTGGACAATCTGGGACAGTGCATTCATGGTCTCTTCCAGAGGCGTCTCAGGATCCATTCTGTGGTGATAGAATATGTCTACATAATCAAGCCCCATGCGCATCAGCGACTGATCAAGGCTTGCGATCAGGTATTTGCGGCTTCCGAAGTTTCCGTAAGGACCGGGCCACATGTCATAGCCTGCCTTGGTTGAGATAATAAGCTCATCCCTGTAGGGCCAGAAGTATTCCTTCATGATCTTGCCCAGGTTGGTCTCAGCGCTGCCGGGCTGAGGGCCGTAGTTATTTGCCAGGTCAAAATGCGTGATGCCGTTGTCAAAAGCGGTTTTACACATCTCTACCATGTTTTCGTAATTTCCTGTATCCCCAAAATTGTGCCAGAAGCCCAGAGAAACGGCGGGAAGGAGCAATCCGCTTTTGCCGCATCTGTTGTATCTCATTGTGTCATATCGTTTTTCGCTTGCTCTATACATTGTGTTTTAACCTCCTTCTAACATTGTAATATTGAAGATAAATACAAGAAAGTAAAAAAGGTGAAAATTATAAGCAAATTTAATCAAAATCTGTTATAATCTTTAACGGTTGAAAATTAAATATGTTTCAGTTGTCGCAAAGAGGCTTGGGGAAGCCGTTTTGGCGATGGCAAGGAGGAGAAGCTATGGGAGAAAAAAGACAGGCTATTTATGACGCTACAACGCTGGGGAAGCCTAAGATGGCGCTGCTGGGATTACAGCACATGTTCGCTATGTTTGGGGCTACTATTCTTGTTCCGATTCTGGTCAACGGTTATTTTAACGGAGAAGGCCTTTCGGTACAGGTAACACTTTTATTTGCAGGACTTGGTACACTTCTTTTTCATTTATGTTCTAAATTCAAGGTTCCGGCTTTTCTGGGATCATCATTTGCATTTCTTGGCGGATTCGCCACTGTTGCCAACTTAAATACAGGTAAATATGCTGAGATGACTTACGGGGAGAAACTTCCTTATGCATGCGGAGGTATCGTAGTTGCAGGACTTTTATATCTTGTTCTTGCACTTGTTATCAAGCTTGTGGGAGTTAAAAAGGTAATGCACTTCCTTCCACCTGTAGTTACAGGACCTATCATCATCTGCATCGGTCTTTCACTGGCACCTTCTGCTGTTAACAATGCATCCGTTAACTGGCCTTTGGCTCTGGTTGCTCTTGCGGTTGTTATCGGATTCAATATCTGGGGCAAGGGAATGCTCAGAATTATTCCTATTCTTCTGGGTGTTGTTATCTCTTATGTTGTTGCTCTTGGACTTCAGGCAATAGGCTTTACCAATGCAGACGGCAGCGCTATCATCGATTTTGCACCTATCGCATCAGCAAGCTGGGTTGGACTTCCTCCCTTTGTACTTGCTAAGTTCGATATCACTGCTATTCTTGTAATGGCACCTATCGCAATTGCTACCATGATGGAGCACGTTGGAGATATTTCTGCTATTTCCGCTACTACAGACAGAAACTTCATTGAAGATCCCGGTCTTCACAGAACTCTGCTCGGAGACGGCCTTGCTACAGCTCTTGCTGGAATGTTCGGCGGACCTGCCAATACAACATACGGTGAGAACACAGGCGTTCTTGAGCTGTCCAAGGTATATGATCCCAAGGTTGTAAGACTTGCAGCATGCTACGCTATCGTGATCAGCTTCATTCCCAAGCTGGCTGACATCATCGGCACAATGCCTACTGCCATCATTGGCGGTATCAGCTTCGTTTTATACGGAATGATCTCTGCTATCGGTGTTCGTAACGTAGTTGAGAACAAGGTTGACTTCACTAAGTCAAGAAACCTCATTGTAGCAGCAGTTATCCTGGTATCAGGACTTGGCTTCTCAAACGGAATCACCTTTGAGATCGCAGGCACATCCATTACACTTACATCTCTTGCAATCGCTGCACTTCTTGGAATCATCCTCAATGCAGTACTTCCCGGAAATGATTACGACTTTGGCGTAAATCACCAGGGCGATATCAACAGAGGCGTAAGCTTCAACAATCATGAAAATGTAGGATGACAAATCGTAAAAATATTGTTCAATAATCAAAAAAACACTTGCAAGTTGCTTTTGCTTATGATATAGTGTTAGATGGTCTTTTTAGAAGAAGGGCGTATTATGCCCTTCTTTAGGTATTACATGCTTTTTACCATGCAGGAAAGGAGTAACGATGAAAGTTAGGTCTTCTGTTAAGCCTATGTGCGAAAAGTGCAAGGTTATTAAGAGAAAGGGCGTAATCAGAGTAATCTGTGACAACCCTAAGCACAAACAGAGACAGGGTTAATTCGAGCCGTTTTCGGATTACTTTTTGATACCAATGTGTATTGGAGAGTCGGATTAAACTTTGTCCGATTGGGTCGCGAAATTCTTTTTTGACCCCAATCAAACAAGTAACAGCTCCGCATAAATAAGTCGGAGCAAGAGGAGTAAAGCTTCTCATATCAGTAAATTATTTATTTTTTCAAATGGAGGAATTAAAATGGCTCGTATTGCAGGTGTAGATTTACCTAGAGATAAGCGAGTAGAGATCGGTTTGACATACATCTACGGTATTGGTAGAACAAGCTCAAACAAGATTCTCGAAGCAGCAAAAGTAAATCCGGACACACGTGTTCGTGATCTTACAGACGAAGAAGTAAAGAGAATTGCCGAGATCATCGGTAACGACTACGAAGTAGAAGGTGACCTTAGAAGAGAAGTTGCCATGAACATCAAGAGACTCACAGAGATCGGATGCTTCAGAGGTATGCGTCACAGAAGAGGACTTCCTTGCCGTGGTCAGAGAACTAAGACAAACGCAAGAACAAGAAAAGGACCAAAGAGAACAATCGCTAACAAGAAGAAATAATTTTTTTCGTGAGCTTTTGTATCATATAAGCTTGTGCATGGCGGGCTTAGAAGTAACATTATAACTAGTATTTATAGGAAGAAAGTAGGTTAGTTTAAAATGGCAAATCAGAAATCATCTTCAGCTGCAAAGAAGGCAGCTGCAAAGAAACGTGTCAAGAAAAACGTTGAACACGGACAGGCACACATCCAGTCATCTTTCAATAACACAATCGTTACATTGACAGATGCTGCAGGAAACGCTCTTAGCTGGGCAAGTGCCGGCGGTCTGGGATTTAAGGGTTCAAGGAAATCTACTCCTTATGCTGCACAGGTAGCTGCAGAGACAGCAACTAAGGCTGCTCTTATTCACGGCCTTAAGACTGTTGATGTATTCGTTAAGGGACCCGGTTCAGGAAGAGAAGCTGCAATCAGAGCTCTCGCTGCAAGTGGTCTTACAGTTACATCTATCACAGACGTAACACCTGTACCTCATAACGGATGCCGCCCACCTAAGCGTCGTAGAGTATAATCGGGTTTCCGATCTATTCACAGCATCGAGTTACATGTGCATATAAATTTATGATATTAACTCGTTGGACGAAGGTGCAATTATTCAAAGCATTGTAAACAACATCAGATATCAGGGTATATCTGAGTAAAAGAAAGGAGCCAACAAAATGGCAGTAAACAGAGTTCCCGTATTAAAAAGATGCAGATCACTTGATCTTGATCCAACTTTCCTTGGATATGACAAGAAGTCTAAGAGAACATCAGCTAGAGCTGGTAAGAAGATGAGCGAGTACGGACTTCAGCTCCGCGAGAAGCAGAAGGCTAAGTTCATCTATGGCGTTCTTGAGAAGCCTTTCAGAAACTACTATGACAGAGCCGACAGAATGAAGGGCCAGACAGGTACAAACCTTATGACAATTCTTGAGACAAGACTTGACAACGTAGTATTCAGAATGGGATTTGCTAGAACAAGAAGAGAGGCTAGACAGGTTGTTCTTCATAAGTTCATCACTGTTAACGGCAAGGTTATCAACATCCCTTCATACCTTATCAAGGCTGGCGACGTTATCGAAGTTAAGGAAGCAGCTAAGAACATCCAGAGATTCAAGGATATTTCTGAAATCACTGCTGGCAGACTCGTTCCCGAGTGGCTTGATGTTAACAAGGAAAACCTTCAGGGTACAGTAAAGGAACTTCCTTCAAGAGAAGTTATCGACGTTCCTGTAGACGAAATGCTTATCGTCGAGTTGTATTCTAAGTAATAAATATAGAATTGCGTTGCAATTTTGTGTTAAAATTATCTTGTTAACTAACCACATAAGGAGGGTATATCAGTGTTTGATTTTGAAAGACCAAATATTGAAGTTGCTGAAATTTCAGATGATAAGAAATATGGTAAATTCGTAGTTGAGCCTCTTGAGAGAGGTTACGGTATTACACTGGGCAATTCCCTTCGTAGGATTATGCTCTCTTCATTACCTGGAGCAGCAGTAAGTCAGGTCAAAATCGAAGGCGTACTGCATGAGTTCAGCTCCATCCCCGGCGTTAAAGAGGATGTGACTGAGATCATCATGAATATAAAGAACCTTTCCATCAGAAATTCTTCTGACACAAACGAGCCTAAGACTGCATATATTGAGTTCAACGGCGAGGGCGTTGTTAAGGCTTCAGATATTCAGGTTGACCAGGACATAGAGATCATGAATCCTGATCAGGTTATCGCTACACTTTCCGGCAAGGATGCTAAGCTCTACATGGAGCTCACCATCACTAAGGGAAGAGGTTATGTAAGCTCTGACAAGAATAAGTCCGGCGATCTTCCTATCGGAGTTATCGCTATCGATTCTATCTACACACCTGTAGAGAGAGTAAATGTAACTGTAGAGAATACTCGTGTAGGTCAGGTAACTGACTTTGACAAATTAACACTTGATGTTCACACTGACGGAACACTTGCTCCCGACGAGGCAGTCAGCCTTGCAGCTAAGGTCCTTAGTGAGCACTTAAGCCTCTTCATTGATCTTTCTGAGAATGCCAAGACCGCTGAGGTTATGGTTGAGAAGGAAGACGATGAGAAGGGCAAGGTTCTCGAGATGTCAATTGATGAGCTTGAGCTTTCAGTTCGTTCATTCAATTGCCTTAAGAGAGCCGGTATTAATACCGTTCAGGAACTTGCAAACAAGACTCCTGACGATATGATGAAGGTTCGTAACCTTGGACGTAAGTCCCTCGAGGAGGTTCTTGCTAAGCTTGATGAGCTTGGACTTTCCCTGAGACAGGATGGCGAGCAGTAAATCTTATCAATTAGTTTATGAATTATCCGCGGAGGGTAAATCCGATGGGTACCGAAGCGGATTTCTCATGGCATTTATTAACAGCATCCGGGAAGTAAGTCCAATGAGCATTCTCAGATGTACCACAGAAGGGGGAACCCTTCAGATGAGAAAGGAATTAAAACAATGGCAATGTACAGAAAGCTTGGAAAAGCTACAAAACCCAGAAGAGCACTTCTTCGTAACCAGGTAACAGCACTTCTTTACAACGGAAAGATCGTTACCACAGAGGCAAGAGCTAAGGAAATCAAGAAGATCGTAGAGCCTATGATCACTCTTGCAGCTAAGGAAAAGGACAACTTCGAGACTCTTACAGTTGATTGCAAGGTTCCTGAGAAGGACAAAGACGGCAAGAGAGTAAAAGAGGTTGTAGACGGCAAGAAGGTTACAAAGTATACAACTGTTAAGAAGGAAATCAAGAAGGATCTTCCTTCAAGAATGCACGCAAGACGTCAGCTCCTTAAGACTCTTTATCCTGTAACTGAGGTTCCTACTGAGAAGGCAGGAAGAAAGAAGAACACTAAGGAAGTTGACCTTGTAGCTAAGCTGTTCGACGAGTATGGCCCTAAGTACGCTGATCGTAAGGGTGGTTACACCAGAATGATCAAGATCGGCCAGAGAAAAGGCGATGCAGCTATGATGGTTGTTCTTGAGCTCGTTTAATTGCGCGAGTAATGAGCCACGTCAGATGAAATGATAAAAGAGAGTTAGAATGCTTGCATTCTTAACTCTCTTTTTTTTATTTCAGATGATGCGGCGAATGCCGCGTCAACGAGGGATTTGCGAAGCAAATTCCGAGTCTGTGTGGATTATTACGGTCTCTCGAAGTGTTGATAATCCTTAGCCGAATTCCAATCCCCGCCCCAGGTGAAGCCGTGCTGCTTAAAAAGTTTGTAGGCAAGGTCATTTTCGTCAATCTTGTATGGGAATGCTGCGGATCTGTCTTCGTACTGACGGCTGCCTTCCGGTGAAACCTTGGTTGTACCGTCCTTATTGTAGGTGATATAAGGGTTATAGAAGGGATTCAGGTCAATGGCAAGACCATAGGCGTGATTGGATAATCTTGTGGTTCCCTCCACTACGCGGTAATTGAAGCAGGAAGTGTTGTTGGCTTCCATGGAGGCTGTGTCATCGCCTCCGAACTCATCTATAAGCTTAATGCTTTCTATCTGATATCCGTTCTTATACAGTTCGTAAAAGATCTCTACCACATCATCTGCGATTTTTCTGTTGCAGATCATTTCACCGATCTGGGTATTGCCCTGGAAATCATTGTACAAAAGTGAACAAAATCTTAGTTCATCAGGACTGATGTTGTCGTTTTCCACATAGGATATACCTGTTATTCGGGCTATGACCTCATCAGATAGCGGTTCATAATAGAAATTTTCCATGAATGTTACTCTTTCAGGGCTTGGGGTGGGAGTTTCTATTTCAACTGTAGCAGCTTCTGCAGCTATTTCTGTATCAACAGTTTCATCATTAGCAATTACTTCATCCGATGAAGATTCTGAGCCTGCAACCACGGCGCTTTCCGTCGCAGAGCTTGATTCCTGAGAACTTGCTTTCTCAGAACTTTCCTGTGCGGAAGCCTTTTTTAGACCATATTCCTCAAGAGTTTCTCCACCGTTCATTACTCTGGCTACGATGGAAATAATAACGATAAGCCCCAGTAACAGGGCGAATTCCTTTAAAACGCTTTTTTTCATACCGGTCCTCATCAAGTAATAGTATTCTATGAAGATTTTACCACAAGTACAGGTTATAAACTTTTAATATTTAAGAAATTGAAGGATGAACGATATGCCGATAAAATATTATTATGGATTAGTATGAGGAAGTAGGCTCGCCAATAGGTGTACAGGAATAAGTGGAGAGTTATATGCCGATATACAGTTATAGTGACATCGAACAAAAATTAATAGAAAACAGCCTGATCCCGTTTGCTGTCTTTCAGTACTGTGAGGGAAAGATAGTTACTATTGCTGTGACAAAGGGCCTTAGTGCACTGTTTGGATATGAGAGCCTTGAGGAAACCTATGAAGGGATGAATAACGATTTATTCAGGAACTGTCATCCTGATGATCTTACCAGGCTGAAGGATATGCTAAAAAGACTGTCTATAGATAAGGATGAAGTTAAAACTATCTATAGATATAAGATTGGCGCAGAATACAGAGTTTTCCGTTTTCACGGTGTGAATATCTACAAGGAGGGCGGCATACGCCTGGTTAACGGATGGTTTGCTGATGAAGGCACCTACATGGAAGGGGATGACACAGATACATATTCAAACACTATTTCCAAAGCTGTCAGGGAAAGAACAAAGCTTCATTTCTTCAATTACGATTACCTGACAGGCCTTCCCAACATGGGTTATTTCTTTGAACTGGCAAAAAACGGAAGGGAAGAGATCCTTAAGTCAGGAGAAAAACCCTGTGTACTGTTTTTTGACCTGTGCGGAATGAAGGCCTATAACCAGAAATTCGGATTCCCGCAAGGAGATCAGCTTCTTATTGAATTTTCCAGAATGATCGCTAAAAAGTTTGGACAGAATAACTGCGGACGATTCGGAGGTGACCATTTCTGTGCATTTACGGCGGAAAAAGGACTGGATAAGGCTCTGGATGAAATTTTAGAGGAGTCAAAATGGATAAATAACGGCCAGAATCTCCCTGTGAGAATCGGCGTATATAAATATATGGGAGAGCTGGCAAATCCCAGTATTGCCTGTGACAGGGCAAAGAGAGCCTGCGATGCGGTAAGAAGCAGCTATTTTTCCTGTGTAAGTTATTTCGATGAGGAAATGCTGAAGTATGCTGAGGAAAGAGAATATGTAATAACAAATATAGATAAAGCTCTGGAAGAAGGCTGGATCCAGGTTTTCCACCAGCCCATTATCCGTACTGCCAATGGAAAGGTATCCGACGAGGAGGCTCTTGCCAGGTGGGACGATCCGGACAGGGGAATGATCAGCCCCGGTGTATTCATCCCTGCCCTTGAGGATGCCAGGATCATATATAAGCTGGATCTTTTTGTGGCAAAAGAGATCCTGAAAAAGATGAAAAAGCAGATGGCAGCCGGCATATACGTGGTGCCTGAATCTGTTAATATATCCAGGGCGGATTTCAACATATGCGATATTGTTGAAGAAATAACCAAGCTAGTGGATGAGTCGGGAATCGGTAGAGACAAGCTCACTATAGAAATCACAGAAAGCGGCGTGGGAACCGATGTGGAATATATAAAAACCCAGATCGAACGTTTTCATGAACTGGGCTTTAAGGTTTGGATGGATGATTATGGCAGTGGTTATTCGTCTCCCGAGATCCTTCAGGAGATTCCTTTTGATACCATCAAGCTTGATATGGATTTCATGAGGAAATTTGACAAGGGGGATTCCTGTAAGATCATCGTAACTGAGCTTGTTAAGATGGCGGGGGCCCTTGGAATAGAGACGGTGGCGGAAGGCGTTGAGACCGTGGAGCAGGTGGAGTTCCTGAAGGAGATAGGCTGTACCAAGATCCAGGGTTATCACTTCTGCCAGCCCATATCCATTGAAGCACTTTTTGACCGCTATGCAACCGGCAAGCAGATCGGCTTTGAGAATCCCGATGAGTCGGATTACTATACAACCATAGGTAAAATAAGTTTGTATGATCTTCATATGTCCGCCGAGGGCGATGAGGACATGTTAGGCAACTATTTTGATACCATGCCTATGGCTATCATGGAGACCAGCGACACAGATATGTGGCTTGTCCGGGCCAATAAGCCCTATAAGGACTTTTTTTCTAAAAACTTCGAAGGCTACGATATGAATGGAGTGGCTAATCTTGAAGTTATGAAAAAGATGCGTGGCTCCGCCTTTAGTAAGGCTATAATCCAGTGCGGCAAGGATGGAAGAAGGATTATCATCGATGAAAGAGGTATTGATGGCACCATTTTGCACATTTTTATCAGAAGAGTTGCCATTAATCCGGTGACAGGTGTAAGGGCCATTGCTATAGCTATTTTGGGAATAAATGAGGACAGGGGCGCAGAGGAGCTTACCTATACCTATATTGCCCAGGCTTTGTCTTCAGATTGTATTAATCTGTACTATGTCGACCTTGATACGGATAAGTACATTGAGTACAGCTCCGGTGACGAATATGACGATCTGGCCATTGAGGAGCACGGAACTGACTTCTTCGAAAAAGTAAGACAGGGTGCAATGTTCAGCATCTATGAGGAAGACAGGGACTTTTTCCTTGAGAGCTTTACCAAGGAAAAGGTTGAAAAAAAATTGGCTGAAGAGGGCACATACACGCTGTCCTACAGGTATCTTATGGACGGAGAGCCAATTTATGTACACATGAAGATTGTGCGTATCAAGATGAAGGGCAACAGCATCATCATCGGTGTCAGCAATATAAACACTCAGATGAAGGAGCAGGAGGCCATGGAGAGGGTTAAGGAAGAGAACCTTACCTATTCAAGGCTCTCGGTTCTTGCGGAAAACTTCATATCGATCTTTGTAGTGGATCCTGAAACCGGACATTATATCAGATGCGCCACCAACCACGAAGTAGATCGATACACCATCGGCATGGAGGGAGAGGATTTCTTTGAACGTTTTGTGGAGTCGAGAAAGAAATTTGTCTACCTGGAGGATCTTGATTATGCCCTGAGCCAGCTCACCAGGGAAAATATCCTTAAGTCGATCGAGGATAATGGCGTATTTACGATAAATTACAGGATCTTTATAAATAATGAGATCAGATACTGTAAGATAAAAGTGGCCTTTGCCGAAGAAAAGGGTGGCAGGCAGCTTATCTTTGGCATCAGTGATATAACAGATGAGGTTCTTCATGAGCAGGAGGTTGAGCAGAAGCTCATTCGAGCCAGAAATGAAGCCAATGTGGACGGACTTACCGGTGTTAAGAATAAGCACGCCTACGACAACATGGAGAAGCAGATCAACAGGATGATAAAAGACGGCTCAGCTCCCGAATTTGCGCTGGTGGTACTTGATATCAACGGCCTTAAGACGATTAACGACACCCTCGGGCACCAGGCCGGAGATGAATTTATCAAGAAGGGCTGTAGCATTATATGTGATGTATTCAGACATTGCCCTGTTTTCAGAGTGGGCGGAGACGAGTTTGTGGTGGTTATCCAGGGAAGAAGCTACAAGCATGTAGATAAGATAATGCAGTTCTGGGAAAAGACCATTCAGGAAAGCATTGCCAATAACAGTGTTGTCATCGCCGCAGGCATGGCAAGGTTCACGGATGATAAGGAGGTCAAAACAGTATTTGCCAGGGCTGATGCACTTATGTATGAGAACAAAAAGGCACTTAAATCAGCAGGCTAAATGTATACACAGAGTACACATATGGTTTTTAAAGCGGCGTAATCTTGTATTTACGCCGCTTTTTTAGTACACTAACAATTATTGATAAATACTGGGTATTGGATATTATTATGAAAAATATGATCAAAACAGACAAACTGGTATTTGAATATATAAGGCGCGACGAGGAAGGCAATGTAGAGGGCATCACCAGAGCCATAGACGGCGTTGACCTGGAGGTTAAGCCCGGGCAGTTCATTGCTATCCTGGGCCACAACGGCTCAGGCAAATCAACCCTTGCCAAGCACTTCAACGCTCTTCTTTACCCCACAGAGGGTGAAGTCTACGTGGATGGCTACAACACCGAGGATGATGACCACCTTTGGGACATCAGGCAGGAAGCCGGAATGATCTTCCAGAATCCTGACAATCAGATCATCGGACAGGTTGTAGAAGAGGATGTGGGTTTTGGCCCTGAGAACATGGGAGTTCCCACGGACGAGATCTGGGAGCGGGTAGATGAGAGTCTTAAAGCTGTGAATATGCTGCAGTTTCGCAAGTCCTCACCCAATCACCTATCCGGAGGCCAGAAACAGAGAGTTTCAATTGCAGGCGTAATCGCAATGCACCCCAAGTGTATCATTATGGATGAGCCTACAGCCATGCTTGACCCCAACGGACGAAAGGACGTGATAAGAGCCGCGAGAGCCCTGAACGATGTTGAAGGTATTACGGTTATCCTGATCACCCACTACATGGAAGAGGTTGTTCATGCTGACAGAGTCTTCGTCATGGACAAGGGCAAGGTTGTAATGGAGGGAACGCCCAGAGAGATCTTTTCCCAGGTTGAGAGACTTAAGGAGCTTCATTTGGGAGTTCCCCAGGTCACAGAGCTTGCCTATGAGCTCAAAAAGAGCGGTGTGCCGCTTCCTGATGGTGTTCTTACCAGGGAGGAGCTTGTATCAGAGCTCAAGAAGCTGGCGAAATGATTTTTACAGACAAAAAGGCGATAATATTGCCGATTTAACACGGAGATAACATGTCAATTATTCTTGATCATGTCAACTACATATACGACGAAGATACCGCAATGGCTCATGCTGCGCTTATTGACGTCAATCTGAACATCCCCAAGGGACAGTTTATCGGACTTATCGGTCACACGGGCTCCGGCAAGTCCACCCTTATCCAGCATATGAACGGCCTTGTGAAGCCTACCAGCGGTACAGTTTATTTTGATGGTAAGGACATAAGCGAACAGGGCTACGACAAAAAGAGCCTCAGGGCCAAGGTGGGACTGGTTTTCCAGTATCCCGAGCATCAGCTCTTTGAGACCGACTGCTTTAAGGACGTATGTTTTGGCCCCAAGAATCTGGGACTTTCCCAGAAAGAGGTGGAGCTAAGAGCCTATGAGGCCCTCAAGCAGGTTGGTTTTGACGATGAGTATTTTTACCAGTCGCCCTTTGATCTGTCAGGTGGACAAAAAAGGAGAGTGGCTATCGCAGGTGTTCTTGCGATGAAGCCTGAAGTGCTGATCCTGGACGAGCCCACAGCAGGTCTTGATCCCAAGGGAAGGGATGACATTTTGAGTCTGATTTCCACACTTCATAAGGAAATGGGGATTACTATTATTCTTGTGAGCCACAGTATGGAAGATGTTGCGGACTATGTCGACAGGATAATCGTTATGAATAAGGGCAGAGTCTTTCTGGATGATGAGCCCAAGAATGTTTTTGCCCATTACAAGGAGCTTGAGGAGATCGGACTTGCGGCACCTCAGGTTACCTATGTGATGCAGGAGCTTGCCGCTTCGGGACTTAATGTGGACACCAATGCCACAACCATTACGGAAGCTAAAAATGAGATTTTAAAGGCGCTGGGAAGATGTTAAGAGACATAACCTTAGGACAATATTACAGAACTGAATCGGTGATCCACAGGCTGGACCCAAGGGTTAAGCTGGTGGCTACTTTTGCGTTTATTATTTCGCTGTTTATCGCGGGAAATTTGCTTGGTTATATCATTGCCGCACTTTTCCTCGCTCTTTGCATAAAACTCTCAAATGTGCCCCCTAAATTCATGTTCAGGGGTATGAGAGCAATCTTCTTCCTGCTGATGATAACCATGGTGTTCAATCTTTTCCTGACGCCGGGTATTCCGCTGGTTAGTTTCTGGAAATTTACGATAACAAAAGAAGGCCTTCGAATGGCGGTTATGATGGCTGTAAGGCTGATTTTCCTTATAACCGGTTCATCGATCATGACACTGACAACTACGCCCAACAATCTGACGGATGGTCTTGAGAGCCTGCTTAATCCCTTGAAGAAGGTGAAGGTTCCTGTTCACGAGATCTCGATGATGATGTCCATTGCTCTTAGATTTATTCCTATCCTTATGGAGGAGACGGACAAGATCATGAAGGCACAGATGGCGAGAGGCGCTGATTTTGAGAGTGGATCACTGATAAAGAGGGCCAAAAGCCTGGTTCCGCTGCTGGTGCCGCTGTTTGTTTCAGCTTTCAGAAGGGCCAATGACCTGGCTATGGCCATGGAGGCAAGGTGCTACCGTGGCGGCGAAGGCAGGACCAAGATGAAGCCCCTGATCTACAAGAGGATTGATCTTATTGCATATATCGTACTGGTTATATACCTCGCGCTTATCATTGTTGCGAGAAGGATCGACCTTCTGGGAATTATTGGATTCTAAGCTTGTATTGGAGAAAAGATGTCACAGACCCGCAGAATAATGCTGATAGTTTCATATGATGGCACCGCCTACAGCGGATGGGCTCTTCAGGAGACTACCCCTGACACCATAGAGGGAAGGCTTAACGAAGCCATTTTTCGTCTCACGGGAGAAAAGACAGAGGTGATTGGCGCAAGCCGCACTGATGCAGGGGTTCACGCCTACGGAAATGTGGCGGTTTTTGATACGGATTCTACGATTCCCGGGGACCGATTTATGTTTGCGCTCAATCATGAGCTTCCGCAGGATATCAGGATAACGTCTTCACGGCAGGTGGCAAGGGAGTTTCATCCCAGGCACTGTAGCACGGAGAAGACCTATGAATACAGGATTCTGAACACTCAGATCTGTGATCCGACCAGGAGAATGTACACATGTCATTTTTCAATGCCTCTTGATGTGGACATCATGAATGAGGCGGCTTCATATCTGGTGGGAGAGCATGATTTTACAAGCTTTTGCAATGCTCAGTCTCAGGCTCTGACCCATGTAAGGACCGTGAAGGATGTTCATGTAAGGCGTGAAGGGGATGAAGTTATCATCAGCGTTACGGGCAATGGCTTTTTGTACAACATGGTGAGAATTATCGCCGGAACCCTTATGCAGATAGGAAGAGGCAAGGGCGGCCCTGCCGAGATGAAGACCATTTTGGAGAAAAAAAACAGAGCTGCAGCGGGACCTACAGCTCCTCCGGAAGGACTTTTTCTGATAAAATATGAATTTCTGGACGGAATCCCTGAACCTGAGCAGGAGTAAGATACAAAAATTGCCGGTCAAGCAAGATCGGTACTTCCGGTCAAACGGCGTATTTGCTGTGCTCGGTTATGATCTGGTCAGGTTTGATGTCGTGTTTATCAGTGGCGATCATTGTATCACTGATCTGCAGCTGAAATGCTATAGCAATCTTACTAATTTCCTTGTGCTTTTCAAGAAAAGTATCATAGAATCCGCCGTTATATCCAACGCGGTTGCGGTATCTATCAAACGCAACTCCGGGCATGATTACCAGAGTGCCTCGTGATGTGTCTTCTGTTTCGGGGTAGATTACGGAGTTATCGGAAAGATTAGGCTCCCTGATTCCATTAAATCCTGCGATCAGCTCCTCGGGACTGTTTATCTGAATGAATTTCATCTGGCGCTTTTCTTTGTCTATGACCTTGGGACAAAATACTTTTTTGCCCTCATCCAGGCAGTTTTGGATTATTGTATCGGTGCTGACTTCGGATCCTGTTGATGCGTAGATCAGGATGTTTTCAGCGTTTTTGTATTCAATAGTATCGGACAGTTTAGTGAAGATTATTTCACTTTTATCGGCAATGTCGTCCTGGGAAAGGGCGTTTCGCTGCATCAGGACTGTTTTTCTGATATCACTTTTACTGGAGTAGGTTTTCCAGTAATTCCTAAGTTCATTGAACTTGATTATGGAAAGGATCGCTATTATAAGGGGCCAACCCCAAATAGTGAATAATGCTGCAGGTTCAGGACTGATAGAATCGATAGCTATGCTTAAAAACTCCACAACATAGAGTACACCCGCAAGGGTAGGGCAGCTTAGCAGTATAAGAGCCAGGGCAAAAAAGGCTTGCGGATAGGACATTTTATGATATACTTCACGTGCTTCGTAGGATGAGAGCAGAAATTTGTAGTTGAAGAGCACTATTCCGAGAAAAATAAGTAAACCTGCAAAATAAGCAAAGAAATTGTAGGTGTATGTGTCGGTGGAAATAATTAAAAGAAAAGAGCCTGTATTATATTTTAATATGCTTTTACCTACATATTGCAAATAACCAGCGCCGCCCAAAATGAGCTTCATTATTAAAAGATATATAAACTCATATACTAAAAAAAGAATATATTTCTTCGGCTTCACTGTAAAACTCCTCCTGAGGGTAATACATTTAGGTAAGGTTAACATTTTATAGAAAAATTAGCAATAAAAAGCTTTTGTATATTGACAATCAGGGTCTGATGGTCATATAATATCTTACTGTGTGACGTTATGTCCACAATGCAATGCAGTCTTTTGACTGACAGCGTTAAGAATGTCATATTGTTGTCCCGGTAAGCTGCAATATGTACATATATATGTAAGAATCAGGTGAAGGGTTCTTGCAAACTATCAATTTATAGTTTTTATTTTACCGAGCTAATCCACGGCTCATAACAGTAATGGAGGAAACACAATGAAAACTTATATGCCTAGTGCAGCTACAGTAGAGAAGAAGTGGTATGTAGTTGATGCTACAGATATGACACTTGGACGTCTTGCTTCTAACGTTGCAAACGTACTCAGAGGAAAGAACAAGCCTATCTACACTCCTAACATCGACACAGGAGATTATGTAATCGTTATCAATGCAGAGAAGATCAAAGTATCCGGTAAGAAGCTTGATCAGAAGATGTATTGGCACCACACAGATTATGTTGGTCATCACAAGGAGTTCTCACTCCGTCAGATGCTCCAGGATAAGCCCGAGAGAGTTATCGAGCACGCTGTAAAGGGAATGCTTCCTAAGGGATCCCTTGGCAGAGAAATGTACACAAAACTCCACGTATATGCAGGAGCTGAGCATCCTCATGCAGCTCAGAAGCCTGAAGTACTTACATTTTAATCGGGTTGAAAGGAGATCAAAATAATGGCAAAATCAGCTAATTACTACGGAACCGGTAGAAGAAAGAAATCAATCGCAAGAGTATATCTTGTTTCAGGTAAGGGAAATATCACAATCAACAAGAGACCTATCGATGAGTACTTCGGACTTGAGACTCTCAAGGTTATCGTTAGACAGCCTCTCGTAGCTACAGAGACAACAGATAAGTTCGACGTTGTTGTTACTGTAAGAGGTGGCGGCACAACAGGTCAGGCTGGTGCTATCAGACATGGTATTTCAAGAGCTCTTCTTCAGGCTGACTCAGATGAGTACAGACCTACACTTAAGAAGGCTGGATACCTCACAAGAGACCCTCGTATGAAGGAGAGAAAGAAGTACGGTTTGAAGAAAGCTCGTCGTGCTCCTCAGTTCTCAAAGAGATAATCATTCTGCAGATGCAGATTCGAAACCCCCAGATTTTATCTGGGGGTTTTCTTATATTAATCAAGTAGTTCAGATATGCTACGGCCGTTCTAAATCTTCATCGTTGCCTTGTTCTTAATTATTACGGTATTCACGAGGTGAACAGTGGAACAGTTCCTTAAATGATTTAGAGAAATAACTGTTGTTATCAAATCCACATAACTCATAAATTGTTTGAACTGAGTAAGTGCTGCTTTTAAGCATATATGCCGCATTTTGCAATCTGAAATTCTTAAGATATTTAATTGGTGAAATATTGATAATTGACTTAAAGCACCTAAGAACTTCACTTTTACTAACATTTGCAGCATTAGCCAGGTCATCTAACGTTATATTTTTAGAATAGTTTGAATGGATGTAGTTTAGGATTATCTGTACGCGCTCCTCTAACAGTGGATTTACTGTGTGGGTAAGCATACTTTCTGTTAGATTCATATGATTTAGTACAGCAAAAAAATCAGATAATTCATTTCTAACTGATATCTCGTAATCCTCTGGTTCATGATTTATTATTTCCCATACAGTTTTGATAATATTGTCCAATTTGCTAAAGAATATGGAATCTGACTTCAGCATAAAATCTCTAATACTTGCGCTATGGATGATAGGATGTAAATACTTTTTATAATAAATACTTTCTGTATTGCTGCTTATAACAGAGCTGTCAAATATGACAGATTTAAAAATTGCTGCATTGACGGGGGTATGATTACGCATGGAATGCAAAACATTGGTATTTATGAAAAATAAGTCTCCTTCTGAAAGTATATATTTTCTGTTACCGCATTCTAAAAGAATAACGCCCTTTTCGACATGGCCTATCTCAATTTCAGCGTGCCAGTGCCAGTTGACAAAATCTTCGGTGATATCATCTCTATATATGGCAACTGGAAACTCTACAGTTCCATGGGTTCCAGTTTCATCTATATTGAATGGAGTTGCTTGTTTTGATAATGATATACATGATGAGAGTGCCATAATTATTCCTCTTGAAGATATAGTTATACTATTTGACCATTTTATTCCTTTTATTATATTAATAATACGATATAATTACAATAATTTCTTTCGATTAACAAAAAAGCACTAACAAAAAGAGGAGGCTGTAGATTATGTTTGATAATTTTAAATGGATCAATAAAGGTGAGATAAAAATTGAAGAGAATAAGGTTACAATAAAAGCACCGGCTTTGACAGATTTCTTCTGTGGTGGAAGTACAACAAGTGAAGAAGGAATTCTTCCTGAATCACTTTGTAATGCTCCATATTTCTACACAGATGTTAAGGGCGACTTCGTTCTTAATGTAAAGGTATCTCATGATTTTAAGGAAACTTATGATTCTGCATCTGTAATGGTTATGCAGGATATGGACAACTGGGCTAAATGCTGTTTTGAACTTACTGACTTTGGAACACACGCTGCTGTAAGTGTTGTAACTAAAGATGGTGAATCTGATGATGCTAATGGATGCGATATTGAAGGACAGAATTTTGCATATCTTAGAGTTTGTCGCGTGGGCAGAGCATTTTCTTTTCATTACTCCCTGGATGGAGTGCATTTCCATATGACAAGATATTTCTTAATGAAAGATGCTGAGTCTGTGAAAGTAGGTTTACTTGCTCAGGCACCTACAGGCCAAGGTGGAGACAGAATATACGAGAATCTTTCTATTGAAAGCAAAACGGTAAAAAATATCAGGGCCGGGGAATAAAAATGGAAGTAGAAAAGAATTATAAAAAAACACAGCTTGCATGCTATCTGGGATTTGTAACACAGGCCATCTGCGCTAATTTTGTACCGCTATTGTTTATAACATTTCATAATACATACAATATATCATTTGGAAAGCTGGCTGCTATTTCAACAGCATTCTTTGTTACACAGCTTGTAGTTGATTTTTTATGTGCAGGTATAGTAGATAAAATGGGTTACAGAGTATGCGTAATAGCTGCAGAGATTACATCAGGATTAGGACTTGCAGGACTTGCTGTATTACCTGACTTATTGTCAGTACCATTTTGGGGAATCCTTGTGTGTGTATTTATATATGCTGTTGGAAGTGGATTGACAGAAGTGCTGGTAAGTCCAATTGTAGAAGCATGTCCATTCGAAAATAAGGATACAATGATGAGTCTTCTTCATTCCTTTTATTGCTGGGGATGGGTTGGAGTTGTCTTGGGCTCCACAGCCTTCTTTACGGTTTTTGGTATAGAAAAATGGAGAATAATGGCACTTATATGGTCGGTCATTCCGCTTTATAACATTTTCAATTTTGCAACCTGTCCAATCGAACCACTGGTAGAAGATGGTAAGAGCATGACAATGCCCCAACTGTTGAAAACAAAAGCATTTTGGATTTTTATTATACTCATGATCTGCGCAGGTTCTTCAGAAATAGCGATGGGACAGTGGGCATCCGCCTATGCTGAATCAGCACTACATGTTTCCAAAACGGTTGGAGATTTGGCTGGACCCTGCGGATTTGCAGTGTGCATGGGAATCAGTAGACTTCTTTATGGAAAGTTCGGTGAAAAAGTTGATCTGACAATTTTCATGATGGCATCCGGAGTATTGTGCCTTATGTGTTATCTGGTTGCCGGACTGGCAAATATACCATGGGTTGGATTGATTGGATGTGCATTATGCGGATTTTCTGTAGGTATAATGTGGCCAGGTTCAATTAGTATATCATCACAGATACTTCCAACTGGAGGTACAGCAATGTTTGCACTTCTAGCGCTCGCAGGAGATTTAGGGGGAGCAATGGGCCCTGCTATTATTGGAAGTATATCTGAAAAAGCGGCTAATAATTTGCAGGCAGGAGTATTGGCAGGTATAGGTTTTCCTATCATTTTAGTAATTTCAGTGTTCTATATTCGAAATAAGTATCGATAGATATTCAAATTGGTGGAAGTAATATAGCAGGCAATATCGTCATATTATAAACTTTCGTTGCTAACAGCCTCGCACAGTAGCCCTGAGCTTTCTACCGTACGCAGCAGGTAAACAGCAACTTGAAGGAGAAATGCCTAAAATAAGGCACATTCACTTCATTAATCGTTCTCAAAGATATACAGCGCGACAGCGCGACATGAAATAGCCCGAAGGGCTATGAATGGCATAGTATGTAGAACGAACAAGGATGCCGCGACAACGAGGGATGCGCAGCATTCCGAGTCTGTCGGCATGGCGGATGTTTCTGGGTTTTTTCTTTTATCTATAATTGTATTAAGTGGCGGAATACAACAAAGGTAAAAGAAGTGACAGACAGATCCATGACTATCTGGAGTATGTATCCGAAAGCAAAAAGAATGATGTGGCTACAGAAGTAATTCTCCAAGTAGGGGATAAGGAATTCTGGGCGGATAAGACGAGAGAACAGTGGAATGCAATGAAGCCACTCTTGAGGGAACGGCTAAAGAGATGAAGGAGGACATCGAAAGTACAGTTAACCAATATGTGGACTCAGTAGTAAATACGGAAATGGAAAAGGAATTCATGAGATATGCAACACTTGAAAATCCTAAGACTACACTTGGTAAATTAGTCTCGAAAGCCTTTAAAACATTCAAGGAATGGTGGGACAAGACTAAGAAGCCTGAGATAGCTGAAAAGGCTAAAACGAGCATTTTACAAAAGCTAAGAGAAAGCCAGGCAATAGTTGATCAGAGAAAAGAGCAACAAGTCCCTAATCTTAATAGGAATAATCTAAGGCCTGAGAGATGAATAACTGATAGTGCATTAGGCAAGGGCGTGAAAACGCCCTTGTTTTATGCACATAATATTGAACAGGATGTAGATATAGGTATAATTATAAACAGTTGCTACAAAGAAAAAAATTAAGTATTTCAGAATAGATTCCAATTCCAGTTTAACCGACCAACCATGTTGTGGACAAAGGACGCCACCCTTGACGGAACCTGCTAGAAACGCATGACCGGTTCTGCCGACGGTGAAGATGATGGGAACAGCAAAGTAGCTCACCGTCGCTGGAAACATTGTAGCGTTTCCACCAGAACCCGTAAAGGGCAAGCCCTGCTAAAGCAGGGTGGCTGGATACTAGCGCCTCTGGATCAGAATCCAGGAACAGCTGATGACACTCCTAAAGTCGCTCAATTGGATTATACGTGCCAATTGCAGTTGACTTTGTTGAAAAAACACTCGGTAACTCAATGA
>NZ_JANSWL010000063.1:0-585 GCF_028539135.1 Butyrivibrio sp. DSM 10294
GATGTCTCCAACAGGATCGTCAAGAAGGTCTGTTGATACTGCATAGAGACCATCATAAAGCGCTTCCTGTTCAACCTTATCTGTATCGAGATAGTTGTGAATGCTTGCAGCTTCGCCACTGTCAGTAACTGCAATCTTTCCTATAAATCTTGCCGGATCAGTAGGATTCTTTCTATTCCTTTTAATGGAACCGGAATCAATCAGTTTCTGTGCCCGATCCACTTGGGCATCTCGAACAGCTTTCTGATATTTAGCAAACCTGGGTGAATAAGTCACTATGAGGCGCTGATGAAGAGTCTTTGGAGTATACGGCTCCTCTTTGTAGTAAAGGCCTGTATCATCATCGGGGAGTTTTGATATGTCTACAGGAATATCGTCCGATACTCGTTTAAATCCTGTACCGTTCAAAGCCCATTCTTTATCTTCGGCTTTAAGCTTCTTTATGGACTGAGTTACAATGAAAGCTCTTTGTCCCATGTGGTTGTAGTTTCTTATCTTCTCGGATCCAAGTCCTGCATCGCTGCAGTAGATGAATTTCTGACATCCGAATTCAGAAAGAACCTTTTCTTCGAGAGGCTTTAATGA
>NZ_JANSWL010000064.1:0-586 GCF_028539135.1 Butyrivibrio sp. DSM 10294
GATGTCTCCAACAGGATCGTCAAGAAGGTCTGTTGATACTGCATAGAGACCATCATAAAGCGCTTCCTGTTCAACCTTATCTGTATCGAGATAGTTGTGAATGCTTGCAGCTTCGCCACTGTCAGTAACTGCAATCTTTCCAATGAATCTTGCCGGATCAGTAGGATTCTTTCTATTCCTTTTAATGGAACCTGAATCAATCAGTTTCTGTGCTCGATCCACCTGGGCATCACGAACAGCTTTCTGATACTTGGCAAATCTGGGCGAATAAGTCACAATGAGGCGCTGATGAACAGTTTTTGGAGTGTAAGGCTCTTCTTTGTAGTAAAGTCCGGTATCATCATCGGGGAGTTTTGATATATCCACAAGAGTATCGTCCGATACTCGTTTAAATCCAGTACCGTTCAAAGCCCATGCTTTATCTTCGGCTTTTAGCTTCTTTATAGACTGAGTTACAATGAAAGCTCTTTGTCCCATGTGGTTGTAGTTTCTTATCTTCTCGGATCCAAGTCCTGCATCGCTGCAGTAGATGAATTTCTGACATCCGAATTCAGAAAGAACCTTTTCTTCGAGAGGCTTTAATGAC
>NZ_JANSWL010000065.1:0-4634 GCF_028539135.1 Butyrivibrio sp. DSM 10294
ACTCGAAAAAGAAGCTATGCAGCAGGAAATGATAGAGAATATCAAGGAACACGCTGCAGAGAGCCAGAGAACCAGTGCTGATACCAAAAGAGCTATTGCAAGAAGAGAACGTGCAGAAGCTGACAGCATGGGAGCAGAGGATGCCCAGAGAACTATTATTTCTGAGAGTGCATCTATGGAGGATACGCAGAATGCTGTTAATTCTGAAATTACGAATATCCTCAATAAGCTGAGCTTACTTTCAAATGATGTTAAGGGCAGCGCTGTTGACAGTCAGATATAAGAATGCTATTCATGACATAGATGATGCTATTGGTGACATTAGTATTATCTGATAAAGGATTGATGCCGAAAGGAAAAAGAGAAACCCTTGTGATATTCACAAATCATGTACAAGGAGGTAGATGATTATGGCAGGAATCAATATAACTTCAGTGAACAGACAGGTAAAAGACATTAGTCAGGAAATATATGCTGCAAAGTTGCAGCGTGACGAGGTGCAGTCAAAGTCTGTGAACAAGGATGAGAGCAGTGGCTTACAGAACGCTGTCGCCGATAAACTAAGTGATAAATCTAACATAAATACTGCTTTCTCAGATACGGCAGCTACTTTGTCTATTTCTGCTTTAGGTGCTGAAGAATTGGAAAAAGTAAGAGATTCCTGGAATAATCATCCTGTCAGCGCGTTATATGAAAAAGACATACCGGTAAGCAAAAATGCAGAGGGGGTATATAAAATTGGCGGAGCTTCATTTAATGATGAGGAGTTATCTGCAGCAAGAGATTTGATAACAGGTGTCGGAAGTCAGTTAAAGAATGGATATCTCAGTTACAGAGATTATGCAAAGATGGAAGTAGCGCATAAGGTTGTTGATAAATGTGCTACTGAAGGATTTAATGAAGCTCAGGCAAAAGCTATTAGCCGGGCTATGAAAGACTATAATCATAACCTGATCAGAACTCAGGAAAGGATGCTGGCAAATAAGAAAACCAAGACCAATGATGATCCTGAATCCGGAAAATATTTTGGCATTGAGGTTCATGTGCCAAATGAAGTAAGAAAATCAACTAATGAGTATGCAAGCACAGATATTGCTACAAACAATGATCTTATTAATAAACTTCGTGATAGTATAAAATCACTTGATATAAACGATAAGGACTCAGTATATAAGTATAAAGCACAATATGAAGAAATAATGAGACCTGTATACACGACTCAATATCCTTTGCAAAGGAATTCAGATATTGACGATATTATATCCAAAGATGTAAATGAGATATTGAAACTGAGCAGTAGATTGTAGACAAAGAAATTTAAGAAAAATATAGCAGTTAAATAATTGACTTTATCTCAGGAAATATGTATTATGATGATACAAACAGATGACTAGAGCATCTGTTGACTATGAAGTGTAAATCCCTACTGGCAGGGGGATACATGGAGTCTATGGGCGGGTTTAGTGTGACAACCGCGAGCCAGTTAGGCGTAAGCTGAAAAGAAAACACTTATAATTAAAGCCTCGACGTTACTGTCGGGGCTTTAATTATGGAGGTATATGTGGAAGTAGTAAATAAGATTAAGAAAAACGCAGATGCATACAATAATCTGCTTGGTATAGAGTATTATTTTTGTCTTGGTTATAAGGGAAAAGGATTTGAAGTCAGAGTTCATTTTTCTAAGGAAGAGTTTCATCATCTTGAAGGAATTGGTCAGTTACGTGATTTGAAAATTCACAGTGAAAGTGGAAATAGAACCTTTGATATGGCTTTAACAGGAGATGTTTTAGAAGATGAACTGAAAAAATCTCATTTTTACCAAAGTGGATGCGTTCAGAATAAAGTGGATTATCTTTATCTTCTAGAACGGATATTTGACGAAGACAATATAGTATTTAGATTCAGAAAATCGATGAAAGGCAGTGGTAAGATAGAAGCTGAGTTGTTTCTGACTTCGGAGTTGGAGAATGGACAGTTCTTTGTATATCTTGATAGAGTCGAAGAATCTGATGAAGAATACTACTGTAGGTCATTTGTGGCTAACCCTGAATTTGATAGAACGCAAGGACATGTAAAGCTTACTACCCTTTGGAAAGAAAAGATAAATTTTGAGACTGGCGAGAGAACTGTTTTGTATAGGTATAAAGATTTCTCACCAGATCAGCTAAATATGTGATGCAATGATTATTGAAGAATATAGTTATTCATTGATGACGAGGAAGATGTTTGACCAGTTGTTTGACCTTTCGGTCAGTCGGTGTTGTCAAACCTCCTTTCCATGCGGGTTTTGGCATTTTTACAATCGTGTTCGAATCACGTCACTCCGATTGCATTGAAAGCCGCTTGTTTAACGGCTTTTTTATTTTCACTTTTCAAAAAAGTGACCAAGTGAGTGACCTAATAGGACACCTTATTCTGCAGATAGCTTTCTTTGGACATGGTTTCAGCTTTTTAACGGAAGAATGATATTTAAGTGGAAGATATCGTTCTCCGTATTTGTGTTGAGGGCTCCTTCGAACTTGTCTACAAGCAGCTTGATGCTCTTGATTCCATAGCCGGTTCCGGCACTGCCGACGTCTCTGACCGGCAATTCATCTTCAAAGACTATATTTCCTTCATAATAATTCCAAATATGTATCACAACAGAATCACCAAATTGCTTGAGGCTCACATCTATGAGGCGTTTGTCGGAATTGGTGACCAGATCCGCAGCAGCTCTTGCATTGTCGATGGCATTGGCAAACAAAAAATACAGAGACATACTGTCATATTTTCCAAGGCAATCAGTGTAGCTGACGCAGTTAAAGCGGATGTGCTGACGGGTGCAGAGAGTGCTCATGTTGCGAAGAAGTACATCCAGAACGTCATTACCTGTTTTAACAAGAGGAGAGAAGTTGGAAACGGATTCTCTTATGGGACCAAGATCAGGAAGATCTAGATTTTCCTTGTCGGCGAGTCTCTCAATACGGTCAAGCATATGCTTGAGGTCGTGGGTCTGCACACCGATGAATTCTACCATTGTTTTCCACTGTTCGTACTGCTTTTCCGAGGCAGTAAGAAGCTCTTTTACAACTAGAGCCTCGGCCTTCTGCTGTTGCCATCTGTAGAGATAGAGCTGGATGACAAGGGCAAGGATACAGCATATGATCGCATAGATACAGGATGCTGCCTCATAAAATATGTTCCCTCCCGGATGATCGGCAATCAGTCTGTTAACTCCGATGCAGGTTATGATGATAAGAACGGAAACGGCATTTAAGCGCATGGAGCTATTCTGAGGTTTGTAATGCCTTGCAAGAAGAAGATAGGTAAGAAGATAAACTACAAAAACCACGCACAGATCTGACAGAATATAGAATGACGAGAACCATGAAAGCTTACTAAACGCAGGTATGAGCATGAAAAGTGTAAGCACCTTATTTGCAATGTGCTGCGTAGCAACTCCGGCTATACAGGCTGGGAAAAGAATCAGAAACGGAGCGTCAAAAAGAATACAGATTCCTAGTATACTTACTGCGATCACAATAAGAAGATACATAAGTCTGATGAAAGTGGATGCGGTCTGATAAAGGTCCACAAAGGACATCAGAAAAACAGAGATGATGAGAAAAGAAATGAGCTTTGGATAAAACAAAGCTCGTTTTTTTAAAGAATATACGAATAAGAATTCTGCGATAAAAATTTCAAGAAAGTAACCAACTGCTCTATAGCTGTTTAACCAATCAAAGATCATTTATATCCCCCTCCAAGATACATGTTAAGCTGCTCCATAAAGGCCTTCTTCTTAGAACGGCCTATTTTTATCCTGTCACCGCCAACAGCGATCTCATCTCCGTACAGCCCTGTAACATAGGAAAGGTTAACCAGGGCGGAGGCACTGCATCTTGCAAAATTGCATCCGGACAGCTCATTTTCTCTTTCACTTAAGCCACCATAGGAGTCTATGACGCCGTCAACAGTGTGGAACATAAGATCATGGCCCATTACATCGATGTACATTATATCATTGGAAGAAACTATTCTTGTTCCCTCTTTTTCTTTTATCTTAACAGGCTGACCGCTTCTATTTGAAAGGAGCTTGATCGCTTTGTCAATTTTGACAGAAAGATTGCTGTAGATGATGGGTTTTAAACAGTAATCAAGAGCATTCACACTGTATCCCTCAGGGGCGAACTGAGGCATGTTGGTCACAAAGAACAAGATGACTGTATCGTCGATATTTCTCAGTTTCCTGGCGGCGTCCATACCGTTCAAAAATCCTTTTCCCAGGTCAACATCCATAAATACGATGTCAAAAGCTTTTTTGTAGTTATCCAAAAATGTTTCGGCCTTATTGAAAATTTGGGTATTAAAAATAAAACCCTTCTCAGATCCGTATCTTGAAAGGCATTTTTCAAGGAAAGAGGAGTACTCGTTATCATCTTCCACAATGGCTACAAGTAATTGTTTCATAGGCTTATTGTACAGCATTCTATAGATGATTGTAAATTACGCGGGAGTTTGACAGTTGAATGAATAAATTATACCTTGCAGGCCGCTTGTGGTCTGCATTTTTTATGTCAAATTTTATGTTTTTATATATGGTATTTTATGGTATTGTGTGGTATAATAAGGCATGGAGGATTGTTGGGATG
>NZ_JANSWL010000066.1:0-47001 GCF_028539135.1 Butyrivibrio sp. DSM 10294
AAAACATGCTATAATATCGTCAATTTTTGCCATCATTTCTGCAAATTGTATATTTCACGCTCTTACAAAATCCGGATAATGCCACAATTTCCATTAAGAAAATCTAAATAATGCGATAATTCTCCCAAATAATGGTATTATATGATATAGTCGAAACAATCTATAACATATTGTTAGGAGTAGAAATGAGTAAGAAGAATACTTTTTTGAAATTAGGCATTTTTACCGCTCTTTTCGGCGGTGCTTATGCCTTCGGAAATTATATATACGGAATATCCTCAGTTCCCCGTCAGCACACTGACGAAGATGATTATATGGACGCTTCCCCCGAAATAACCAAGGGACGTAAGTTTATCAGAAATCATGAACGCAGACAGGACATGTACATCGACAGCATCGATCAGCTAAGGCTTCATGCATCCTACATTCCTGCCAAAGATGAGAGCCACAGATATGTGATACTTATCCACGGAATCCGTGATAACCACGAATCAGGCGGAATATACGCCGAGCACTACCTTGAGAAGGGTATTAACTGCCTGCTTCCCGACCTTAGAGGCTTTGGTAAGAGCGAAGGCAAATACATTGGCTACGGCTATGATGACAGACTTGATATCCTCGAGTGGATCCACTGGATAATCAAAAGAGATAAGGAAGCCAAGATCATTCTCCACGGAATGAGCATGGGCGCCGCCACAGCTCTTATGACATCCGGCGAAAATCTCCCGGAGAACGTCAAGGGAGTAATAGCAGACAGCTCCTACTCTTCACTTCGTGAACAGTTCGCTGACACCTACAAGAGTTTCAAATACTCTCTGGTTCCCACACCAATCGCACTTGGCATATCAAGAATCGCGATTCTGTGCAAGGCCGGATATGATATCAATAAAGTTCGCCCCATCGATGCAGTTAAGATGAGTAAGACACCTACACTTTTTATCCACGGTGATAATGATACCTTCATTGATCCCCACATGTGCTCACGCC
Organism: Butyrivibrio sp. DSM 10294; assembly: GCF_028539135.1. Lineage (NCBI taxonomy): Bacteria > Bacillati > Bacillota > Clostridia > Lachnospirales > Lachnospiraceae > Butyrivibrio > Butyrivibrio sp. DSM 10294. The sequence continues at coordinate 988 of NZ_JANSWL010000066.1, forward strand.
TCTACGAGGCAGCGGCTTGTCCCAAGCAGTTCTGTATGGTTCTTGGCGCGGGTCATATTGAAGGAGTGGTGAAGGATCCAACAAATTATTGGAATAAGATTGGAAGTTTTTTGATAAAGATTTCGTTCTAAATTTATGGCAAGTTGTAAGACAAGGGGACGGTATGAGTCAGTGGGGACGGTTCTTTGTGACTCACGAAAGCGAGTCACAAAGAACCGTCCCCACTGACTCATATCGTCCCCAATTAACTGTCAGGCAATCGCCTCTTTCATACTCTTAACATATTCTCCCACATACTTCGGCGCATCCTTGCCATACTTCTCAAGTATCTTGATAATAGCGGATCCGACAATGACGCCGTCCGAGAGCTTGGATATCTTCTCTGCCTGCTCCGGCGTTGAGATTCCAAAACCGATGGCACAGGGGATATCTGTGTTTTCTTTTACAATTTTGACCATTGAACCAAGATCTGTTGTGATCTCGCTTCTTGTTCCTGTTACTCCAAGGCTTGATACGATGTACAAAAAGCCCTTGGCTTCCTTGGCGATCATGGCTATTCTGTTCTCTGAAGTAGGCGCTATCAGTGATACAAGATCAACGCCGTACTTATCACATACTTCATCAAATTCCTCTTTTTCCTCAAAAGGAAGATCAGGAAGAATGATTCCGTCAATGCCTGCCTCTTTGCAGCCCGCCATGAATTTCTCCGCGCCGTAGGAATATACTACGTTGGCATAGGTCATGAAGACAAGGGGAATCGTAACTTCTTTTCTCACATCCTTAACAAAATCAAAGATCTTGTCTGTGGTAACACCGCCCTTCAATGCACGAAGGTTAGCTCCCTGGATTACAGGTCCTTCGGCTGTCGGGTCGGAAAAGGGAATTCCCAGCTCTATAAGGTCCGCTCCGTTATTGGCGGCTTCTATAACGGTCTTTTTTGTGGTCTCAAGGTCCGGATCACCGCAGGTTATGAAGGCTACGAAGGCCTTACCATTTGCAAAAGCATTCTTGATATTACTCATTGATATCCTCCCCTCTGTAACGGGCAATGGCGGCGCAGTCCTTGTCTCCGCGGCCTGAAATTGTGATTACGATTATCTGATCCTTATCCATAGTAGGTGCGATCTTCATTGCATGGGCAACGGCATGTGAGGACTCGATGGCAGGAATGATTCCCTCTGTTCTTGAGAGGTATTCAAAGGCATCCACCGCCTCGTCATCTGTTATTGCAACATACTCAGCTCTCTTGCTGTCATGAAGATATGCATGCTCAGGGCCGATTCCCGGGTAGTCAAGTCCGGCTGAAATTGAATAAACGGGGGCTATCTGACCATATTCATCCTGGCAGAAATAGGATTTCATACCGTGGAAAATACCAAGTTTGCCGGTATTTATAGTAGCTGCGGTCTCGAAGGTGTCTATTCCTCTGCCTGCGGCCTCACATCCGATGAGCCTTACGCTCTTATCCTCTATGAAATTATAGAAGCTTCCGATGGCGTTGGATCCACCTCCGACGCAGGCTATTACTGCATCGGGAAGCTTACCTTCTTTTTCCAGCATCTGCTCCTTGATCTCTTTGGAAATAACTGCCTGGAAGTCACGGACAATTGTAGGGAAAGGATGAGGTCCCATGACCGATCCGAGGCAGTAATGAGTGTCGCTGATTCTTGAGGTCCACTCTCTCATGGCCTCGGATACAGCATCCTTAAGGGTTGCTGTTCCTGAGGTTACTGGGATAACTTCGGCTCCGAGAAGGCGCATCTTATATACGTTAAGGGCCTGTCTCTTGGTGTCCTCTTCTCCCATGAACACAACACATTCCATTCCAAAGAGTGCTGCCGCAGTGGCTGTTGCAACGCCGTGCTGGCCTGCACCCGTTTCTGCGATAAGCCTTGTCTTACCCATTTTCTTGGCAAGAAGTGCCTGTCCCAGAACGTTGTTTATCTTGTGGGCTCCTGTGTGGTTAAGATCCTCTCTCTTTAAATAGATTTTGGCTCCGCCCAGGTCCTTAGTCATCTTCTCTGCATAATATAGCCTTGAAGGACGACCTGCATATTCGTTAAAAAGCTCTGTAAGTTCCCTGTTAAATTCAGGGTCATCCTTGTATTTATTGTAGGCTTCTTCCAGCTCTATCACTGCATTCATCAGTGTTTCCGGAATGTACTGTCCGCCGTGTATACCAAATCTTCCCTTTGGATTAGTCATAATATTTCTCCTCTTACGTTTTCCACAAAGCGCTTCATCTTTGCTGCATCTTTCTTTTTATCTGTTTCAATTCCCGAGCTTACATCAACACCGAAGGCACCTGTCACCTCAAGAGCCTGTCTTACATTCTCAGGGTCAAGACCTCCCGCAAGGAAGTAATCTCTTTTTATCCCTTGAAGTAGCTCCCAGTTAAAAGGCTTTCCTGTTCCCATTCCTGAATCAAGCAGTACATAATCGGCACCGGATCTGTTGGCAAGATCAACATCCTCTTTTTCTCTGACCTTGAAGGCCTTGATCACCGGAGCCTTGGTCTGCTTCTTGATCACGGAGATGTACTCTTCATCCTCAGATCCGTGGAGCTGTGCAATATCTATGATTCCTTCGCTTATTAGTTCATTGATAAAAGAGATATCCTCATCAACGAATACTCCCACGGCCTTAATTTCGGGATTAAGAAAGCTCTTTAAGAGCTTTGCCTGTTCTTTTGTGACATTTCTGCTGCTTTTTTCATAAAAGACAAAACCTATGAAGTCGGGATTAAGCTTGTTAGCCGCTTCGATATCCTCTTTTCTTGATAAGCCGCAGAGCTTGATCTTTACCATATTTTTCACCATTATATTTCAAATCCGAAGACTTCAGAGCCCCTTAAGTTCCCGCAGGAGAGCTTTTTTATCGGTTGCCCGCATGAGCATCTCCCCTATAAGAACCGCATCAACACCGATGTTTTTTAACGCAATTATGTCTTCCCCTCTTGATATTCCGCTCTCGGATACGAAAATCGTATCTGCGGAAACAAGACTCCTAAGTCTTGCGGAATTTGAAGTATCGACATTAAAGTCCTTAAGATTCCTGTTATTTACGCCTATTATCCTTGCCCCGACCGATACAGCCGTCTCGATTTCCTTCTCGTCATGGGTTTCCACAAGAGCTGACAGTCCCAGATCATCGCAGATATTCATGTACTCTTTTATCTGCTCCTTCTCAAGGATTGAGCAGATTAGAAGAACTGCCTTGGCACCGAGGTTCTTGGCCTCGTAGATCATGTACTCATCTACTGTGAAATCCTTACGGATGCAAGGAGTTGTAACCTTAGCAGCGATCTCTCTTAAGAATTCATCGGACCCCAGGAACCACTTGGGCTCTGTCAGGACTGAGATGCAGTCTGCACCTGCCTCTTCATACTCTTTTGCAATATCAAGATATGGAAAATCCGGCGCTATAAGTCCCTTTGACGGAGATGCCTTTTTGCATTCACAGATAAAAGACATTCTGGGTTTTCTTAAGGCTTTCTCAAATTCGAAATCGCCCTTTGGAAGGCCCTCTGCCTGCCTTCTTACCTCTGAAAGAGGTTTAACTTTTTTAGCTTCTTCTGTCCTGTATGCGGCATGCTGTGCCAGTTCGTCAAGAATATTCATAATCTTTCCTTATGAGTTACTTACTTCGATAAACTTGTTTAATGTCTCTGTTGCCTTGCCTGAATCGATAATCTCTGCTGCAAGCTTTATTCCTTCTGCAAAAGAAGCTGCCTTGCCGCCGATGTATAGAGAAGCTCCGGCGTTCATAAGAACCGCATCTCTCTTGGGTCCCTTTTCTCCTGCCAGAATCTTTCTTGTGATCTTAGCATTCTCCTCAGGGGTTCCGCCTAAGAGGTCCTTCTTCTCACATCTTGTGAGGCCGAAATCCTCGGGAGTTATGGTGTAAACCTTGTACCATCCGTCCTTGATCTCGCAGACTGTGGTGGGTGCACTTAAGGATATCTCATCCAGCTTGTCCTGTCCGTACACTACCATTCCTCTCTTGACTCCAAGGCTTACAAGAACCTGCGCAAGGGGTTCAACAAGATACTCGTCATACACGCCAAGAAGCTGCATTGCAGGCTTGCCGGGGTTGGTAAGAGGACCAAGGATGTTGAATACTGTTCTGAATCCAAGCTCCTTTCTGATAGGTCCTACATATTTCATTGAGGTGTGGTACTTCTGTGCAAAGAAGAAGCACATTCCAACCTTCTCAAGTAGCTCAACGCACTTCTTTGGATCTTGCTGAATATTGACTCCAAGAGCCTCCAAGCAGTCGGCAGTTCCGCACTTGGAAGAGGCTGCTCTGTTTCCGTGCTTGGCAACCTTCATTCCGCCTGCTGCAGCAACCAGTGCTGAGGTTGTGGAAATGTTAAAGCTTCCTGCGTTATCTCCTCCGGTTCCAACTATCTCGAATATATCCATTCCGGTATCAACCAGTGTAGCGTGCTCTCTCATGGCAGCTGCGCAGCCTGCAATCTCATCTGTTGTCTCTGCCCTTGCACTCTTGGTTGAAAGAGCGGACAAAAAGGCTGCGTTCTGTGTAGGAGTTGTTTCTCCGCTCATAATTTCATTCATTACCGCATAGGCTTCATCATAAGTAAGGTCTTCTTTGTTAACGATTTTAACGATTGCTTCCTTGATCATCTTCTTTTTCTCCTGTCTTTACTGTTGTTTTTGGTCGATTAGTAACGTAAAAAAGCGTCTTGGCTATTCTCCTGCCAAAACGCTAAGCAATAAAAAAGTCCTTGGCAGAGAATATACCTCTGTCAAGGACGAATGTACTAAAATACTATCCGCGGTGCCACCTTGAATTCGTAGTGATGATGTTCCTACGCGCTTAATTCGAATACTAACATATTCGTCGCAACTAACGTATGCGCTCACGTTGCAGAATACTCTGCCTCCTGTTTGTTATAAAAGAGGCATTTGACTGCACCCTCAGCGGTCCATTTGACTACCTGTTTCTTACCCGTTCTCAGCTATGTCGGGCTCTCTGTGAAGGCATCTTAGCCTTTATCTCCGCTTCATCAGTTTAAAGTATTAACTTGGTTAACAGTTTAACCCCATTGCCTTAATATGTCAATAGTCTTCAGAAAAGAGATTGGTAGTATAGGTTGCAACTGTCTTGCCATTGGACTCATATATTACAAGACCATAGCATTCCTCACCGCCCGGAAGATCATTTTCATAATATTCTTTGAACTCAAGAGCGGAGATATCTGTGAGGAAAGCCTGTTTGTTACCTACCTTACCACTGTATCCGTAAGTATCGCCTCCTCTGAAAGAGCTTCCTTCAACCTTGAAATTACCATCCTGCTTATATACAAGATAGCCGTCATTAACTGATGAAGTTCCATCATAGGTATAATATGCAATGAAGTCATCTTCGCTGATACTGTCAGGCATTTCCTTTGTGTATTCGCTTATAGTGGCTTCTATATTTTTGAAATCATCATATTTGTTGGCCTTCGAATCTTCAGACAATGACATTTTGTATTTTTTCATATTCTTCGTCAGAGCCGGATTCTTTGACATGCTGCAGCCTACTGCCAAAATAACTACCACAAAAGTCAGAGTTAATGCAATAAACTTTCTGTAATTCATAATTGTTCCACCTTTCAATTGTCATTATTTTGGGGATTTCTCAGAACTAATTATAGTATAGCAACTCAGATATTCATAGAACATCTGCATTTTAGTGGGTTATAATGTCATAAGTCTCCATTTTTTCAAATTGCAGGCCTTTTTCTGACAAAAGGTAGCTGAAATGGGACGAACGACACTTTAATTCTTTAGTTTACGATGTTAGAATAAGACAGCAATAAAAAGGAAGTAACAAACTCGGGAGAAATTATGACGGATTACAATATTAAATATCTTACAGATGACAGCACTCCGTTGCAGATCTCTTTTGACAGTTTTATGGATATTTCTGAGGAAACATCTACTTCTTTCCCTAAATATCTTTCCATGGACAACTTTTGCGGATATTATGCCTATTGCGGAAATCCTCTTAATAATGTTGAATATATAGTAGTGAATAACGGTTATTCCCTTTTGGCATACAAAACAAGATCAAGTGGCGGATTTCGGGATAACTTCGCAGGTATCGTAAACGGTGAGGAGTTATTTCTCGAAGAACTTACATCAGTTCCTCATACTATGAACCTATATATAAATGCCAACGGAGGGTACAATAGTTTCGGTTACCTTTTCTTCAAGCAGAGCGGGAGAGTAACCGTTTTACACACGACCAATATCTTCGGTGATGAGAGGTAAATACTATGAGTACTAAGCTTGTTTCGTGGAATGTCAACGGACTAAGGGCCTGTGTATCAAAAGGCTGCTTTCAGGAATTTATGGACAAAGAAAACCCTGATGTGATCTGCCTTCAGGAGACCAAACTTCAGGAGGGACAGATTGAGATGGATCTTCCCGGCTATGAAGAATACTGGAACTACGCTGAGAAAAAAGGCTACTCAGGCACGGCTATTTTTACCAAGGAAAAGCCCTTATCCGTGACCTACGGCCTCGGAATAGAAGAGCATGACCACGAGGGAAGAGTAATAACCGCTGAATATCCGGATTATTATCTCGTAACGGTCTATGTTCCCAATGCAAAAGAGGATCTTTCAAGACTTGAATACAGACAGATGTGGGAAGATGATTTCCTTGCTTATATCAAAAAACTGGAAGAGAAGAAGCCCGTTATCTACTGCGGCGATCTCAATGTTGCCCACAAGGAGATAGATCTTAAGAATCCCAAGCCCAACCGCGGACACGCAGGCTTTACAGATGAGGAGAGAGCTAAGTTCGACAATGTGGTTAACTCCGGTCTTGTGGATACCTTCAGACATTTCTATCCCGATCTTGAAGGCGCATATTCCTGGTGGAGCTACAGGTTCAACTCAAGAGCCAAGAACGCCGGCTGGCGTATTGACTACTTTGTTGTATCCGAAAGTCTGATCGATAGGGCAGAAGATGCCAAGATTTACGCTGATGCTCTTGGTTCCGATCATTGTCCTGTGGGACTTATTCTTAAATAACAGCAATATTTGTCTAACAGGCTACGAAGGTGTACAATGTTTTGCGGTTTGATTCGCTGACATTTACACCTTTTTTATTGTGAGGAATGATACTATGGATAACCTGATTTTCAGTCTCAATGCGACTTTTCCGATTTTTCTTCTCATGGTTCTCGGATATATTTTCAACAAGATTGGACTTATGGATGAAAAAGCAGCTTCCTGGATGAATAAATTTGTTTTTAAAGTTGCTCTGCCCGTACTTTTATTTGAAGACCTGTCCAAGGAAGATTTCGCAGCAGCCTGGAACGGAAGATTTGTACTGTTCTGTTTTTTGGCAACAGCGATAAGTGTCCTGATGATCACCCTGTTATCAATGTTTCTGGTCAAAAATAAAGGAAGAAGAGGAGAGTTCATTCAAGGCTCCTACAGAAGCAGCGCAGCGCTCCTTGGTATAGCTTTTATCCACAATATCTACGGAGAAGCCGGCACAGGTATGGCTCCTCTTATGATCCTTGGAAGCGTTCCACTCTACAATATTCTTGCAGTTATAATTCTGATGGTCACAGCCCCTTCGGATTATGTAATGGGAGACAGTTCGAAAGAGAGCAGTAGTGACAATGCCAAAAAAGTTCTTATCAAAAAAACATTACTCGGAATCCTTAAAAACCCTATTATTCTCGGTATCTTCATTGGTATGATCTGGTCTTTGCTTCGGATTCCTCAGCCTAAGATTTTTAACACCGTAGTCAGTAACATAGCTTCACTGGCAACACCTCTTGGTCTTATGTCCATGGGTGCCACCTTTGATTTCAAAAAGGCCGCAAATGAAATAAAGCCGGCACTGTGTGCCAGCTTTATCAAGCTTTTTGTATTAGTTGCTATATTTCTTCCTGTTGCTGTAACTCTGGGATTCTCCGGAGAACAGCTGGTAGCCATTCTTGTTATGCTTGGGTCAGCCACAACAGTCAGCTGCTTTATCATGTCCAAGAATATGGGCCATGAAGGAACTCTTAGCAGCAGTATCATTATGATGACTACCTTTGGATGTTCATTTTCACTGACCTTCTGGCTCTATATACTGAAATCTCTAAGCTTAATCTAAGACATCAATAATTTCCTTTTATCCTCTGGAGATTTTCATCTGTCTCTTTCAGCATTTCTCTAAGGGACAGGTTCTCCTCGTGACCAAACTCACAGATTGAGTACTGAAGATGATTGATATATCTGCTGGTTTCTGATAGCAGTATAGCATTCTGCGTTGACATTTCCTGACGGAAAGTTTCCCCCTTGCCTTCATCTTCGGTTATATCTATTACAGCGAACTCATCACCGCGAATTCTGCCGTAAATACTTCCTTCAAATACTTCTTCAAGAATCTTGGCAACTCTCTTAACAGCTCTGTCACCTTCCTCATGTCCGTACATTTCATTGATCTTTTTGAGGGATTCCATATGAATATATGCCACAATGGCGCTGCTACCGGGCTTGAATTGTTCCTTAAGATAATCATAAGCCTTGGCAAAAAAGCCTCGTCTGTTAAGACCACCGGTGAGATAATCCTGATCGCCGATGTGATCAAGAACAGAGTCATCTCTTGCAAGTTCTTCCTGAACCTCGTAGAGCTCTTCATTGGTGCGCTTTAACTCTTTTTCCAGATAAGATACTCTGGAAACTCCGGTTATTACGCTAAGAAGACATTCAAAAAAGTTATCGGTCAGCATCACCGGTTTGAACTCTATGATCAGAAGTCCCAACTGATATTCGCCAACGAATATATCTCCCATGATGAAAATGTTATGTCCGGCCTTGGTAAAGGATGAGATTATCTTGTCTGTACCGATACGAACTTCATCATCCTTAAGTTCTGTGATAGTGCCGTTTATCAGTGCACTCTTGATTGAAATGACTTCAGGTCTCTCCCAGCTGTATTTGATGGTGTTTCTGACCTTTTTGTCATAGAGCATTATTCCGCAGTTCTTGACTCCGGCCTTCCTGGCATCCTCGGCGAAGGTCTGATAAGCCTTCTCGGAGGCATATTTTCTGTGAAGAAGGCTGCTGCTGATGTTGGCAAGTTCCTCAATCGCAGCTGCAGGAGAGCATTCCACAAAGTTAAACTGCTTCTGTGATTCTGAAGGAGGTAGTTCCTTATTCTTGGCAAAATAGATTGCATCACATACAGACTCATAACCCATCTGCTGCATCTGATCATGGTCTGACTGCACGGGATTTACATTGGTAAAACCTTCGCATTCCGTAAGCGTCAGAACAGGAACCGGTTCAAATTTTCTAAGAAATGCCTCTTTTTTAAGAATCGGGGCATTCTTTCCTATTCTCTCGATGTCGATTATAAGTGCATCAAAATCGGTGGTCATGGCATAGTCGAAGAGAGCAGAGTTCTGATAATCATAGGGTCTGTCCTCATTCACCGATTTATCCGTGTATAGGTATCTGCCCGGCAGGATAAAAAGATTAATCTCCTTATCCTTGGCTGCCTGGCAGGCACCAATACAGATATTCTTAACATCTATGTCTTCCAATTCAGATATCAACAGTCCAATATTCATGTATCCCCTCACATATTACTGCCTGATCTGTTAATTGCGACTTATTTCTCTTCAATATCCTCGGAAACATCATCGATGTTGTCGATATCCTTGTCTCCGTCGGAAATCTTTTCTCTTACCTTGGCAATCTTGGCAACAGTGACACCCTTATCAAGATTGATCATCTTAACACCGGAAGTTACACGTCCATGAACAGTGATCTCATCCATACGAAGCTGGATGATGGTTCCCTGGTTGGTGATCATCATGATCTCGTTGTCATCCTTAACTGCCTTGACGCCTACTACGCTACCGGTCTTCTCTGTTATCTTGTAGCACTTAACGCCCTTACCGCCTCTGAACTGGCTGTTGAACTCTTCAAGTGTGGTACGCTTGCCGTAACCTTTTTCGGATACGATAAGAAGTGAATCACCCTGTGAATCCAGCTGCATTCCGACAATCTCATCTGTATCGTCAAGCATCATACCCCTTACACCGATAGAAGATCTGCCGGTTGAACGAACATCCTCTTCATCGAAGTGGATACACATTCCGTTCTTGGTAACAAGGAAAATCTCTGCGTCCTTCTTAACTGTCTTAACTTCGATAAGTTCATCGTCATCACGAAGGTTGATGGCTACAAGTCCGGTCTTTCTAACATTTGAGAAGTCTGTGATAGGAGTCTTCTTAACGGTTCCCTTCTTGGTTACCATGAAGAGGCTCTTGGTCTCATCCTCAAATCCGGTAACAGGAATCATAGCGGATATCTTCTCACCGGGAGCAAGCTGCAGGAGGTTGACGATAGCCATACCTCTTGATGTTCTTGAAGCCTCGGGAATCTGATAAGCCTTGAGTCTGTATACACGTCCTGTGCTGGTAAAGAACATGATGTAGTTGTGTGTTGTTGTCATGAGAATATCTTCAACAAAGTCGTTATCGATTGTTGTGATACCCTTAATTCCCTTACCTCCGCGGTTCTGGGCCTTAAAGTTATCGATGGACATTCTCTTAATATATCCAAGGTCGGTCATTGCGATAACGGTATTAACATTGGGGATAAGATCCTCGATATCAATATCTGACTCATCATGTCCGATCTGTGACTTTCTGTCATCGCCGTATTTATCGGAGATTTCTGTAATCTCTTTCTTGATAACTCCAAGAAGGAGCTTCTCATCTGCAAGAATAGCCTTAAGTTCCTCAATCTTTTTAAGAAGCTCTGCGTGCTCCTGCTCCAGCTTGTCTCTTTCCAAGCCGGTGAGAGTACGAAGTCTCATGTCTACAATAGCCTGCGCCTGAACATCTGACAGACCAAAGCGTCCCATCAACTGTTCCTTGGCAATTGCTACTGTTTCACTGCCTCTGATGATCTTGATAACTTCATCGATGTTATCAAGGGCTATAAGCAGACCTTCCAGGATATGATTACGTTCCTCAGCCTTGTTGAGGTCGTATTTGGTTCTTCTGGTTACAACTTCTTCCTGGTGTCTGATGTAGTGCTTAAGCATCTCGGTGATGCTAAGAACCTTGGGCTCGTTGTTGACAAGAGCAAGCATGATGATACCGAAGGAATCCTGCATCTGTGTGTGCTTGTAGAGCTTATTCAGCATGATGTTAGGGTTAACATCACTTCTAAGCTCGATAACAACACGCATACCTTCACGGTCTGACTCATCACGAAGAGCAGTGATACCGTCAAGCTTTTTGAGCTTAACAAGTTCTGCTATCTTGGAAATCATATTAGCCTTGTTAACAAGGTATGGAAGCTCTGTTACAACGATTCTGTTCTTGCCGCCCTGCATGGGTTCTATGTTGGTAACGGCTCTTACTACAACCTTGCCTCGTCCTGTTCTGTAGGCTTCCTCGGCACCTCTTGTTCCAAGGATGATACCACCTGTAGGGAAGTCAGGAGCCTTAACAATTTCAAGAATCTCCTCAATCTCAGTCTCTCTGTCCTCAAGGACTCTGTTGTCGATCATCTTGACTACAGCGCCGATGACTTCACGAAGGTTGTGAGGAGGAATATTGGTTGCCATACCTACTGCGATACCTGTTGTACCGTTAACCAGAAGGTTAGGATATCTTGAAGGAAGAACAACCGGCTCTTTCTCTGTCTCGTCGAAGTTGGGAACAAAGTCAACGGTGTCCTTGTTGATATCGGCAATCATTTCCATTGAGATCTTGGTAAGTCTTGCCTCAGTATATCGCATGGCAGCTGCGCCGTCGCCGTCCACGGAACCAAAGTTACCGTGACCGTCAACGAGACAATATCTCATTGACCAGGGCTGTGCCATATTAACCAATGAACCATATATAGAGCTGTCACCGTGAGGGTGATATTTACCCATTGTATCGCCGACGATACGGGCGCACTTACGATGCGGCTTGTCGGGACCGTTATTGAGCTCTATCATGGAAAAAAGTATTCTTCTCTGTACAGGCTTAAGTCCGTCTCTGACATCAGGAAGAGCACGGGATGCGATAACACTCATGGCATAGTCGATATAATCGGACTCCATGGTCTTCTGAAGGTCTACTTCCTTGATTCTGTCAGTGGTTACTTTGTCAAAGACGTCATCTGACAATTCGTTGTTGTTATTGTTGTTATTATCAGGCATTTTCTATCCCCTTTTTTACAACCTTGTTTGCTTTAGATATCAAGATTCTTAACAAACTTAGCGTTCTTTTCAATAAATTCTCTTCTTGGCTCAACCTTGTCACCCATGAGAGTAGTAAAGGTTACGTCGATATCGGACTCGGACTCCTCATCCATGTTTACACGAAGGAGTACTCGTCTCTCAGGATCCATGGTTGTCTCCCAGAGCTGCTCGGGATCCATCTCACCAAGTCCCTTGTAACGCTGAATCTTGTTGTTCTGGTCACGTCCAACATCAAGAAGGATCTTATTGAGCTCCTCATCGCTGTAGGCATACCAGACCTTCTTGTTCTTCTCAAGCTTGTAAAGAGGCGGCTGAGCAAGATATACGTGGCCTTCCTTGATAAGCTGAGGCATAAATCTGTATAGGAAGGTGAGCATAAGAGTAGCTATATGCGCACCGTCAACATCGGCATCGGTCATGATAATGATCTTGTCATAACGGAGCTTGCTGATATCAAAGTCGTCGTGGATACCTGTTCCGAAGGCTGTGATCATAGCCTTGATTTCGGCATTACCGTAGATACGGTCAACACGGGCTTTTTCAACGTTAAGGATCTTACCTCTAAGAGGAAGGATAGCCTGTGTTGCACGGCTTCTTGCTGTCTTGGCTGATCCGCCGGCGGAATCTCCCTCAACGATGAAAATCTCGCAGTTCTTGGGGTCCTTGTCGGAGCAGTCCGCAAGCTTACCGGGAAGTCCAAGTCCGTCAAGAGCTGATTTACGTCTTGTGAGATCTCTTGCCTTTCTTGCGGCGTCTCTTGCACGCTGTGCAAGAATAGCCTTCTCAAGAATCTGCTTGGCAACACCGGGGTTCTGCTCAAGGTAGTAGGTGAGCTGCTCGCCAACGATTCCGGCTACAGCGCCTCTTGCCTCGGAGTTACCCAGCTTTTGCTTGGTCTGTCCTTCGAACTGAGGATCCTCAATCTTGACACTGATGATAGCTGTGAGACCTTCTCTGATATCTTCACCGGTGAGGTTCTCCTCACTGTCCTTGAGCATCTTGTTGGCACGGGCATAGTCATTGAAGGTCTTGGTAAGTGCTGCCTTGAAGCCTTCAAGATGTGTACCGCCCTCAGGAGTGTTGATATTGTTTACGAAAGTATAAATACTCTCGTTGTAAGAATCGTTGTGCTGGAAGGAAACTTCAACCTGAACGTTGTTCTTGTTTCCCTCAAAATACATAATGTCGGTATAAAGAGCTGTCTTACTCTTGTTCAGATACTGAACAAATTCCTTTATACCGCCTTCGTAGTGGAAGGTCTGAACAATAGGATCTTCACCTTCCTCAACACGCTTGTCAGTAAGAGAGATTCTAAGTCCCTTGGTAAGGAAGGCCATCTCTCTGAGTCTCTGCTTAAGAATGTTGTAGTCATAGACAGTGGTCTCTTTGAAAATAAGAGCGTCGGGCTTGAAATATACTCTTGTTCCGGAAGCTCCTTCAGGTGCGGTTCCAACCTCCTTAAGAGGGTAGCATACCTTGCCTCTTTCGTATCTCTGCTGATATACCTTACCATCTCTTGTAACCTGGACTTCAAGCCACTCGGAAAGAGCATTAACAACGGAAGCTCCAACTCCGTGAAGACCGCCGGATACCTTGTAACCGCCACCGCCGAACTTACCGCCGGCATGAAGAATTGTGAAAACAACCTCAACACCTGTAAGTCCGGATTTGTGATTCACGTCAACAGGGATACCACGACCATTATCCTTGACAACGATGGTGTTATCCTCATTTATGGTAACTTCAATGTGATCACAAAAGCCTGCAAGTGCCTCATCAACAGAGTTATCAACTATCTCGTATACAAGGTGGTGAAGTCCTCTGCTGGCTGTTGTTCCGATATACATACCGGGTCTTTTTCTGACTGCTTCAAGTCCTTCGAGAATCTGAATTTGGTCAGCTCCATATTGTACTTCTTCGTTAGCCATATTTCGCTCCATTTCTTAGTTTTCGCTGCTTACTGTTCCTTCTGTAACTTTGAACAGCTTATCTATTTCAAATCTGTTATTAACGAATTCATCAAGTCCGGTACAGGTGATGATGGTCTGAATATCACCAATGGTATTAAGCAGGTAATTCTGTCTGTTTGAATCAAGCTCCGACAGAACATCATCCAGAAGAAGTACCGGGTTTTCCTTCTTTGCTTTTTTAACAATTTCTATTTCTGAAAGCTTGAGTGAGAGAGAAGCGGTTCTTTGCTGTCCCTGGGAACCGAATTTTCTGATATCGATTCCATCACTTAAGCTGTCTTCACTTATTCTTTTTCTGACAATAAAAGAAAAATCATCCTTATGAGGTCCAACTGTTGTCTGCTTCAGAATCACATCCTTCTGCCTGGAAGCCCTTAACTTGTGCTCAAAATCAGCTGCGGACACATAAGGCTCATAATAAACGGACAGGCTTTCTTTTTGACCTGTCAATTTCTCATGAATAGGTTGTATTATTTCATTTAATTCGCCTATGAATTTTTCTCTAGTCTTGATAATGACGGATCCGTATTCGCACAGCTGCTTGTCCTGAACATCAAGAAGCACGCTGTTTTCTGGATGTTCGTACAGATCCTTTAGAACTTTGTTGCGCTCGGTGACGAGCTTATTGTACTTAGAAAGACTATTTAGATATATCTGATCCAGCTGACACAGCTCCATATCCATGAATCTGCGTCTCTCTGAGGGACCATTCTTAATAATGCTGAGATCTTCCGGAGAAAAAAATACTACATTAAGCTTGCCTATCAGGTCTGAAGCCTTTTTGATCTTCTGACCGTCAATGGCTATTCCCTTGGATTTGTTCTTGCGAAGGTGCATGTCTACTCGGTACTCTGCACCGTCTCTCTCAAGTATGGTGCGGACATGACCTTCGTCCATTCCAAATCTGATGATTTCCTTGTCCTTACTTCCTTTGTGGGACTTGGTGGTGGCGGATACAAATATTGCCTCAAGAATATTGGTCTTACCCTGGGCATTGTCACCATACAAAATATTTGTACCGCTGCTGAAATCGATCTTTAAATTTTCATAATTTCTGAAATCAGCCAGTTCCAATGACTTTATAATCATTTCTCTATCTTTACCTGCACGCCGTCGTATTCGAAAATGTCACCATCATAGAGCTTGCGGCCACGTCTTTCTTCTATTTCACCGTTTACCTTAACAAGTCCGGCCTGAATATCATTTTTGGCATCAACGCCGGAACCCTCAAGACCTGCTTTTTTCAGTGCCTGTCCAAGTTTGATAAAGTCATCCTGTTCACGTAATTTAACAATTTCCATATTCTTACTTCTAAAACTTTCTATTACAAAAAATATTTTTAATCAACTGTTGTAAAGTTAACCGGAAGAACAAGGTAGATGTAGGTTGATTCCTTGTCTCTGATAAAGCATGGTGCCTTAGGGTTAACGAGGTAAATATCAACAATCTCATCCTCAATTACTCTAAGAGCATCAATGAGGAACTTAGGGTTGAAGCCGATCATAAGATCCTTACCCTGTTTGTCGATGTCAATCTCTTCATCCATGCTTCCGATTGCTGAATTGATCTTGAGCTCCAATGTTCCGTCAGTTACTGATACGATAACAGGCTTCTTGTCACCCTCTTTTACAAGAAGGGTAGCACGGTCGATACAGCTAAGGAACTCTTTTCTGTTGATGCTAAGCTTGGTCTCGTAGTCGCTTGAGAGCATCTGATCTATGCTGAAGTACTCGCCTTCAATGAGACGTGATACTACAGTTGTCTTCTCAAATTCAAATAAAACATGCTTGTCTGTAAAATAGATGCTGACCATCTTGTCGGTGCTGTCACCAAGGATCTTGCTGATCTCACCGAGAGTCTTACCGGGAACAATAACCTTCTTGTATGGATAGCTGCCGCCCAGCTTGACCTTTCTTATAGAGATTCTGTGACCATCAAGAGAAACCAGCTTGAGATTCTCTCCATCTACTTCAAAGAGCTCACCGGCCATGATCTTGTTGGCGTCGTTCTCTGCGATGGAGAAAATAGTCTGCTGAATAACATTCTTAAGAGTAAACTGTGATACTTCTACGCCGTCAATCTTCTCAATAGCAGGAAGATAAGTAAAGTCATCCCCCTTTCTTCCGGGAAGATTGAACTTGGCTTTCTCACAGCTGATTGTTACTTTATTGGATGAATCAGATTCAATTGTTACATCATTGTCAGGGAGTTTTCTTACAATATCTACGAAGATCTTGGCATCGATTGCAATGAAACCTCTCTCTACAATATTTCCTTCTACAATAGTCTGAATGCCAAGCTCCATATCGTTGGCAATGAATTTGATTATGCCTTCGGTTGCATCTATAAGAATACATTCAAGAATAGACATTGTAGTCTTAGAAGGAACTGCTTTAGATACAATCTGCAAACTGCTGACGAGATTTGATTTCGAGCAAACGAATTTCATGTGCGGAATTACCCCCATCGGAAAATATATAAAATAATTATAAAAAAATAGTAAAAGTATTAATAAGAGCTGTTGATATGTTGAAAACCTATTCTATTATACAATTTTCAAGGCTTTTTTACAAATTTTTGATTGTTGAAAACAAAAAAATTGATGTTGAAAATTAAAAAGTTATAAACAAGCCAAATTTTTGCAAATGGGACTATAAAAATCTATCCACCCATTAATAACAATTAATCCCCAGCCAAATCACAAGTTATCAAGATAGTTATCCACAAATTGTTGATAACTCGGTTTATAAAGGCTTAAAGTGAAGGATTTAATTTCTTCATTATAATATCAAGGTTTTTGTTAAGCTCATCGTCAATGGTAATCTTCTGCTTGATCTTGTTGATACCGCTCATTACTGTGGTGTGATCTTTTTTGCCAAGGACCTTACCGATTTCCTCAAGAGAGGCATCAGTATGTTCTCTGCAGAGATACATGATGATCTGTCTGGGAAGAACTATCTCGGAATTTCTCTTCTTGGAGATGATGTCTTCCTTCTTGGTTCCGTACTGCTCACAGACGGTATCGATAATAAGCTGAGGAGTAATAACCTTGGTCTTGTCGGGATAAATGATATCCTTCAGGGCTTCCATTGCATTTTCCAGAGTGATATCAACATTGTTAAGTCTTGAGTAAGCGATGATCTTGTTGAAGGCACCCTCAAGCTCACGGATGTTGGATTTAATATTGGTAGCAATGTAGTTGATTACTTCATCATCTATGGTCTTGCCGTAGTTCTCGGCGTTTTTGCGAAGGATTGCCATTCTGGTCTCATAGTCGGGAGACTGAATGTCTGCGATAAGGCCCATCTCGAATCTGGAACGGAATCTTTCTTCAAGAGTCTCCATTTCCTTAGGCGGCTTATCGGATGAAAGGATGATCTGCTTGCCGGCCTGATGGAGCTCGTTGAAAGTGTGGAAGAACTCAACCTGAGTCTGTTCCTTACCTATAATAAACTGAACGTCATCGACCATGAGAACATCAACGGTACGATATTTGTCACGAAGCTTGGACATGCTCTCTGTCTTACCACTACGGATGGATTCAATAACTTCATTGGTAAACTGCTCGGAAGTTACGTACAGAACCTTGGCCTGATGATTATGTTCCATAATAAAGTGACCTATGGAATGCATAAGGTGAGTCTTACCAAGTCCGGGACCGCCGTACAGGAAAAGAGGATTGTAGGATATTCCGGGAGACTCCGCAACCGCAAGAGCAGCGGAATGAGCAAACTTGTTGTTGCTTCCTACAACGAAGGTATCAAATCTATATTTAGGATTTAAGTTGGCATGTTCAATGTTGGCGTTAGTAACGTAGCGGTTTTCACTGCTTCCGGAATTATCGCTTTCAACTGTTTCTTCATTATTAATAGTATCTTTGTTTAAAATGAAGATTACTTCCACCATTGAATCAAGAAATTCTGAAATTGTAACCTTGAAGAAATCCATATAGTTCTTGCTGATATAAGAAAGAGCCATGGGATTGTCCTGTGGAATAAGGATCTTAACGGTATCCTCTGATGCTTCATAAACAGACAAAGGCTCAATCCAGGTACGATAAGAGATATCTGTGATGCCTGAAAGTGTCCTGATCTGTTTCTTGATGTCCTCCCAGTTGTTTTTGAGATTTTGTGTGATTTCTGATGATTGCATGAAAAAACTCCCCAATTATGCTAATTTTAAACTTTTACTATTTTATATTAAAAGCCACCTAATATCAAATTGTGGATAACTTTTTATTTTTTGCCTGAAAAAAATGTGAAAAATATGTGTTGTGGAAAAACCCCCTTTTTTCCACTTTAAGGTTTCAACCGTTATAAACCGCATAAATCCGGGATTTCTGATTAATTTTCAACCGATTAATAACCCTTTTATCCACAAAAAAAATGAAAAATGTGGATAAAACAGGTCAAAAAATATTAATCAACAGGTTATCCACAAAATCAACATTTTGCTGTGGATAACTATTCAATCTACCATATATTGTTGGAGTTTTTTTGAAAAAAAATTTTTATTTCAGTTAAGATATTTTAAGGGTTTTTAAGGCTTGACTGACCTATTTTTATTTATTATAATTATAAAGATTTTTTCCACACAGGATGTAATCAATTGATAATTATGAGATGCATTTATGTATTCTCATTTAACAGACCCGCAAGGGTTAGTTTGTAGACGAAGGAGGTGTTTCCGTAATGAAGATGACATTCCAGCCTCATAAGCTCCAGAGAGCCAGAGTTCACGGCTTCAGAGCAAGAATGGCTACTAAGGGCGGCAGAAAAGTTCTCGCTGCTAGAAGAGCTAAGGGAAGAAAGAGATTATCAGCATGATTTTAAAGGCCGCAGTTTTATGTGGCCTTTTTTCTTCTGTCTTTTAATCTGAAAACAGTTTTTTCTATATTATAAGGAAACTTAATAATGCTTTTTTCCGAATCAATGAAAAAAACAGATGATTTCCGCAATGTTTATGAGAATGGCAAGAGTTATGCCAATAAGTTTATTGTAGTTTATGTGTGGAAAAATGACAGTTCTCGTAATCATCTTGGAATCTCATGCAGTAAAAAAATTGGGAACAGTGTTGTAAGGCACAGATTTGCAAGACTTGTTCGAGAATCTTACCGGCTACACGAAGATGTATTCAATAGTGGTTTGGATATAGTAGTCGTTGCCAGAGCCTGTGCATCAGATGCAAGCTTTTTTGATATTGAGAGTGCTCTTTTAAGCCTGGCAGGGAAGGCCCGCATAATAAAAAATGGCGGTGAGAAATGAAAAAAATACTTATCTTATTAATCAAGTTTTATAGGAAGTATTTGTCTCCGTTAAAACGAACGAAATGTCCGTATATTCCGACCTGTTCTGAGTACGGACTAGAAGCAATAGAAAAGTACGGAGCCCTTAAAGGGGGACTTTTGGCCGTTTGGAGGATTCTTAGATGCAATCCTTTTTCCAGCGGTGGATACGATCCGGTTCCGTGAGCTTTTAGAGGAGGTTGAATTTGGAGGGATTTTTGTTAACCCAGTACTCTGGGAAAATTGTAGGACCCGTAGCTTGGCTTCTTGGCCACTTGATGAACGGAATTTATACAGTTCTTAATCTTATTGGTATTCCTAATACCGGTCTTGCAATTATCATTTTTACAATTGTTATTTATTTGTGTCTGCTTCCGCTTACTTATAAGCAGCAGAAATTCTCCAAGCTTCAGAGCAAGATGAGTCCTGAACTTAAGGCTATCCAGGCCAAATACAAGGGCAAGAAGGATAACGATTCAATGCTTGCTATGCAGCAGGAGACCAAAGAGCTCTATGCAAAATACGGTGTTTCTCAGACAGGTAGCTGTCTCCAGCTCATTATTCAGATGCCTATCTTGTTTGCTCTTTATCGTGTTATCTATGCAATTCCCGCTTACGTTACTATCGTAAGAAATGCTTTTTATCCCCTTGTTGAGCAGCTCAGAACTACTGACGGAGCTGCTGAGTTCATGCAGACTCTCAAGGGAGCATCAGGTTTTGCCAAGCAGTTTACCAATGATGCTTTTGTTGCAGGCAATGTTGATTATGTAGAGAATACCTACATCGATGTTCTTAATAAGGCAACAACAGCAGACTGGACAAGTCTCCAGGAGCATTTTACAGGACTTTCATCATCAATTGATGCAACACACAGCACTCTGAATCATTTCAATTCATTCCTTGGTCTTAACATTGGTCAGGCACCTTTGGAAATGATCCAGACAGCATTTGCCAACAAGCAGTTCCTTCTTCTTATCGGAGGTATTCTTGTTCCTGCCCTGGCTGCTCTTACACAGTGGATCAACACCAAGCTTATGCCTCAGGCAGCTGATAACAATGGTGGCAAGGTAGATCCCGATGATCCGTCAGCACAGATGGCTCAGTCCATGAAGACAATGAATATCATGATGCCTTTCATGTCAGCGTTCTTCTGCTTGAGTCTTCCTGCAGGTATGGGTATTTACTGGATTGCCGGTGCTGTTATCAGATCAATTCAGCAGATTGTTATCAACAAGCACATTGATAATACAGACATTGATGCAGAAATAGCCAAGAATACCGAGAAGTACAAGAAAAAAATGGAAAAGATGAAGACTTCTCCTCAGATGAACCGCTATGCAAACATGTCTACAAGAACCATCAATAAGACACAGTCCATCTCTTCTTCAACTAAGGAGAATGAGAAGGCCCTTGAGAAGACAAGATCTATTTACCAGGGCAAAGAAATCAAGAAGAATTCTCTTTTAGCCAAGGCAAATATGGTCAAGGAGTTTAATGAAAATAATAACAAGCAATAAATTGCTTATGATTGTGGGAGGTTATAATGGAGTTTAAGGAGTTTACTGCAAAGAACGTTGATGATGCTATTACCGAAGCCTGTGAGAGCTTCGGAGTACCTAGTGACAGACTTGAGTATGAAGTAGTATCAAATGGTTCCGCAGGATTTTTGGGAATCAATGCCAAGCCGGCAATTATCAAGGCAAGAATTAAGGAAGAAAAGCCTGAAGTTGTTGAAGAAGTAAAGAAGCCTGTTGAGAACAAGCCCGCTAAGGAAAACAAAGCTTCCAAGGAAGTTAAGGAAGTTAAAGAGAACAAGCCTGCAGCTGTTAAGACTGAGGCTAAGAAGGAAGAGAAGAAAGTATCGGATGTTGACGGTGCAAGGCTTGTCGATGCAGCTAATTCCTTCCTTAACGAAGTATTTGGTGCTATGAAGATGGAAGTTAAGATAAGCGCCAAGTACAATGAGAATGACAGAATTCTTGATGTTGAACTGAGCGGTGATGAAATGGGAGTCCTTATCGGTAAGAGAGGACAAACACTGGATTCTCTCCAGTACCTTATCTCACTTGTTGTTAACAGAGATTCTTCAGATTATATTCATGTTAAGGTTGATACCGAGAACTATCGTGAGAGAAGAAAGGCAACTCTTGAGAACCTTGCAAAGAACATTTCCTATAAGGTTAGAAAGTCAAGACAGTCAGTTGCTCTTGAGCCTATGAATCCTTATGAGAGAAGAATTATTCATTCAGCTCTTCAGAACGACAGATACGTTACAACTCATAGTGAGGGAGATGAGCCTTTCCGTAGAGTTGTAGTTACTCTCAAAAAGTAATTAACTATTAAAAAGAACCTGCTTCCTTTAACCCGTTGTCAGAGTGAGCGGGTTCTTTTTTTGTCTATTGTGCTATAGTATTATTAGTGAAAAGTTGACCTTTTTTTGATAATAGATGTGGATAAGTTATGGCTTCTGTTTTGAATAATTTTGGAGATGATACAATTTGTGCTATTGCGACTGCTATGTCTGATGCAGGTATTGGAATAATCAGAGTAAGTGGCAGAGACGCAGTGGAAATATGCAGCAAGATTTTTGTTTCGCCTAAGGGTGAACATAATCTTGCATCTCATGAGCCTAATACTATTAAGTATGGCTTTATTTGTGATGAATCACAGACTGAAGATAAGAGAATTATCGATGAAGTTATGATCTCTTATATGAAGGGGCCTAAGAGTTATACCAGGGAAAATGTTATTGAGATCAATTCCCATGGCGGTATGCTGATCATGAATCAGATTCTTACGTTGCTGATTGATAACGGATGCAGACTTGCTGAGCCCGGTGAGTTTACTAAGAGAGCATTTTTGAATGGACGAATTGATCTGACCAAAGCTGAAGCGATTATGGATATCATTAGTGCTCAGAACAATTTCGCACTTGAGAGTTCAAGACAGCAATTAAAGGGTAGTATTTATAATAAGATCAAAGAGCTTCGTGGAAGAATAATTTATGAGATGGCATTTATAGAATCTGCTCTGGATGATCCGGAGAATTATGATCTTACCGGTTACCCTGAGAAGCTCAAAATCGTTACCGAAGATGTTACAAAAGTTATCAATAAATTGATAACCTCCGCTGATGAGGGTAAGATTAGAAAAGATGGTATTAAAACAGTTATTGTTGGTAAGCCCAATGCGGGCAAATCATCTCTTCTCAATGCACTGACCGGAGATGAGAGAGCAATAGTTACAGATATTGCCGGAACTACAAGAGATATTATTGAAGAGACAGTAAGACTTGGAGACATAGTTCTTCATGTTATAGATACAGCCGGAATCAGAAATACCGATGATATTATTGAGAAGATCGGTGTTGATAAGGCCAAAGAAAAAGTTACAGAAGCAGAACTTGTTCTGTATATTCTTGATTCTACTTCTGAACTTGATGATGAAGACAAAGATATTATTGATCTTTGCAAAGATAAGAAGACAATAGTACTTCTAAATAAAGACGATCTGCAAAATGATATTAAGATAACAGATGATATTGTTCGTATGCATTTTTCAGATGATAAAAATGATAAATTACCTATTATAAGAACTTCAATGCTTAAAGGAAATGGACTCGAAGATTTGAAGAAAGCTGTTTCGGATCTTTTCCTTAACGGTGATATTGCACCGAAGCAGGAATTATATATTACTAATCTTCGTCATAAGGATCTTTTAAAAAAATCCTATGACAGTTTGAAACTTGTTGAGCAAAGTATAGACATTGGTCTTTCGGAAGACTTTTTTACCGTGGACCTTTCAAATGCTTATGCTTATCTTGGTGAAATAATTGGTGAAGAAGTTGGAGATGATCTTGTTGAAGAAATCTTCTCCAAATTCTGTATGGGAAAGTAAGATATTATGACAGAAATACGCGAGAAAATTGATGTAGCCGTAATCGGTGCCGGACATGCCGGCTGTGAAGCAGCTCTTGCCTGTGCAAGACTTGGACTTGAGACTGTGATATTTACAATGAGTGCAGATAATATTGCATTCATGCCCTGCAATCCACATATAGGTGGATCTTCCAAGGGACATCTTGTCAGAGAGATTGATGCTCTTGGTGGAGAGATGGGTAAGAATATTGATAAGACATTTTTGCAGTCCAAGATGCTAAATACTTCTAAGGGACCTGCTGTTCATTCACTCAGATGCCAGGCAGATAAAATGGAATATTCCAAAGCTATGAAAAAAGTTTTGGAGAATCAAAAGAACCTTACGATAAAACAGGCCGAGGTTTCAGAGATTCTTTTTGAAGAAGCTGCAGATGATATTAAGAAGGATGGCTACAAAGAGAAAATTGCAGGTGTAAAGATTTTTTCCGGAATCATCTATGAGGCTAAGGCAGTAATTCTTTGCACAGGAACTTACTTAAAGAGCAGATGTCTTACAGGTGAGGCTATCACTTACAGCGGACCAAATGGTCTTCAGCCTTCTAACCTGTTATCTGAATCACTTATTAAAGCCGGAATTGAACTTAGAAGATTCAAGACAGGAACTCCCGCCAGAATGGATGGCAATTCAATTGACTTCTCTAAGATGTCGGAGCAGTTTGGTGATACTCCGGTTATTCCATTTTCCTTTGATACTGATGTGGAAACTATTCAAAAAGAACAAGTTTCCTGTTGGCTTACTTATACCAATGAGAAGACCCATGAGATCATAAGAGCTAATATCGACAGGTCTCCAATTTATGCCGGAATCATTGAAGGTGTTGGACCAAGATATTGTCCTTCTATTGAAGATAAAGTTGTTAAGTTCCCTGATCATGAGAGACATCAGGTGTTTGTTGAACCTGAGGGAACATTTACAAATGAGATGTACATTGATGGAATGAGTTCTTCACTTCCTGAGGATGTTCAGCTTGCAATGTACAGAACTGTTCCGGGACTTGAGAATTGCAAGATTGTTAAGTCGGCTTATGCAATTGAGTATGATTGCTTATGTCCGGGACAGCTGTCACCTACTCTTGAGATTAAGAATATAAGAGGTCTTTTTTCCGCAGGACAGTTTAACGGAAGTAGCGGATATGAAGAAGCGGCAGCACAGGGGCTTTATGCTGGTATCAATGCTGCAATGCAGATTTTTGGCAAACCTTATCTTGAGATTGATAGATCCGAAGGTTATATCGGAGTACTTGTTGATGACCTGGTTACAAAAGAAAACCTTGAACCTTATCGTATGATGACTTCAAGAGCTGAGTATAGATTATTACTCAGACAGGATAATGCAGACATAAGACTTCGTAAAAAAGGTTATGAAGTAGGTCTCATTGATGAAGAAAGATATAACAAGTTAGTTGATAAGATTAATGCTATAGAAAAAGAAGTAGAACGTTTAAAGAAAGCAACTGTCGGTGCCAATGCACGAATACAGAAATTCATGGAAGAGCATGGTAGTTCGACTCTTAAAACAGCAACTTCTTTGGCTGAACTTATATGCAGACCTGAATTCAATTATTATTCTCTTGCTGAGATTGATAATGATAGAGTAGAGCTTCCTAAGGATGTAATAGAACAGGTTGAGATAACCATAAGATATGAAGGTTATATCCAGAGACAGGAGAGACAGGTTGAGCAGTTCAAGAAACTTGAGAAGAGACTTATACCTGCTGATATTAATTATGATGATGTTTCAAGTCTCAGACTTGAAGCAAGACAGAAGCTTGAAAGATTCAGACCAAAGAATATAGGACAGGCATCAAGAATAGGTGGTGTTAATCCTGCTGATGTATCGGTACTTATTATTTACCTTGATTCAATGAATAGAGGAAACAGTGATGAGAGATAAGTATTCAACAATGATTAAAGATTTTGAGGAGCTGGGACTTAGAATATCTGATAAGCAGCTTGAACAATTCAATACCTATTATGAGATGCTTGTTGACACAAATAAGGTAATGAACCTCACTGCTATAACAGAGTTCGAAGATGTATGTAAGTTACATTTTGTTGATAGTGTTTCAGCCGCCAAGTACTTTGATTTTTCCAAAGAGGAATATTCACTTGTTGATATCGGAACCGGAGCAGGATTTCCGGGTATACCTCTTAAGATAATGTTTCCTAATCTGAAGGTAACATTACTTGACTCTCTTAATAAGAGATTGAACTTCTTGAATGATGTTATTGATAAACTGGATCTTAACAGTGAGGGTTATATACATACCCTTCATGGAAGAGCAGAAGATTTTTCAATGGCAAAGGAAGGTTCACTTAGAGAGACTTTTGATATTGCTGTATCAAGAGCAGTAGCAAATATGGCTACTCTATCAGAGTACTGTTTACCCTATGTTAAAGTTGGCGGTAAGTTCATCGCTTTCAAAAGTGAAAAAGCATCTGAAGAATTACAAAATGCAAAGGGTGCACTCCATTTATTAGGTGGTAAGTTATCTGATTGTCAGGAGTTCATGCTTCCTGATTCTGATATCAGCAGAACAATATGTATAGTGGATAAGATTGAAAAGACTTCCAAAAAATATCCTCGTAAAGCAGGAATTCCTTCGAAACAACCTCTGCAATAGATATTGTGATTATAAATTTTGTATTAACTGAATGTTTCACGTGAAACATTACTATTTAAATTATTTGTTCTACTAAAAATTGTTTCACGTGAAACATTAATACCCAATATATTGTATTAAAACCGTGAAACATTAATATTATCCCGATAATTGTACTAAATATGACTACAATTACAGACCACAATATCTAGAAAAAACAACCTAAAAGTAAAATTTTTGGGCAAAGGTATTTGTATTGTGCTAAAATCAAATTAGTGTTTAAAGAGAGTGGGAGGAGAAATGGGAAGAATCATTGCTATCGCTAATCAAAAAGGTGGAGTCGGTAAGACAACAACCTCAATTAATCTTGCAGCAGCACTTGCTGAGAAAGGAAAAAAGGTCCTTGTTATTGATACCGATCCCCAGGGTAATACCACCAGTGGATTTGGTCTTGATAAAAACGAGCTTGAGAATACCATCTATGAACTAATGATAGGGGAGTGTTCTGTAGATGAAGCTATTCACAAAGATGTAGTGGAAGATCTTAATGGACTTGATATCATTCCTTCAAATGTTAATCTTGCTGCAGTAGAGATAGAACTTATCGACGCAGATCAGAAAGAGTACATTCTTAAAGAAGCAATTGCAGAAGTAAAAGATAATTACGACTTTATCATCATTGATTGTCCGCCGTCACTTAGTATGCTGACAATCAATTCTATGACAACAGCCAGCACAGTACTTGTTCCTATTCAGTGTGAGTATTATGCATTGGAAGGTTTGGGACAGCTTGTACATACTGTTAACCTGGTTAAGGAAAGACTTAATCCTGAACTTGAGATGGAGGGTGTGGTATTCACAATGTTTGATGCCAGAACCAATCTTTCCCTTCAGGTTGTTGAGAATGTAAAAGAGCATATTGAAGAGAATGTATATAAGACAATCATTCCCAGAAATATTCGTCTTGCGGAGGCACCCAGCTACGGACTTCCTATTAATTTATACGAACCCAAGTCCGCAGGTGCAGAAGCATACAGACTTCTTGCTGATGAAGTGATCGCAAGAAAGTTTTGATATTATAAGCCGATGAATGACCAAGGTCATTTAATATAGTTGGAGGAGAACATGGCAGCGAAGAATGCAAAAAGAGGATTGGGAAAAGGAATCGACTCCCTGATCCCCGCTAAGGTAACACCCACTAAGACCAAAGAGGAAAAGGTATCCGATACTCCGGTCGAGGGACAGGTTACTAATGTAAAGATCACAAAGGTTGAACCAAACAGAAATCAGCCAAGAAAAACTTTTGACGAGGATAAGTTATTAGAACTTGCGGATTCAATTAAGCAGTTCGGAATGCTTGAACCCCTCACCGTAGTAGACAGAGGTGATCACTATGAGATCGTCGGCGGTGAGAGAAGATGGAGAGCAGCACAGAAACTTGGACTTAAGGAAGTCCCTGTAATAATCAGAAATCTTACCGAGCAGGAGATCGCTGAGATAGCACTTATCGATAACCTGCAGAGAGAAGATATAAATTCAATTGAAGAAGCATTAGCTTTCAAGAGACTTATCGATGAATTCGGATATACTCAGGAGCATGTTGCTGAGAAGATGTCAAAGAGTAGAGTATATATTACCAACTCTTTGAGACTCCTTAAGCTCTGTGAGAAAGTAAGACAGATGGTAATTGATGAACAGATTACCAGTGGACATGCAAGAGCACTTATTCCTGTAGAGGATCCCGAAGAACAGTTCCAGCTGGCTCAGAAGGTTTTCGATGAGAAACTCAGCGTACGTGAGACAGAGAAGCTGGTTAAGAATCTTGGTAAGACTTCCAAGAAGAAATCCGCCAAGAAGAATGAGAGTCTCGAAGCCGTATATGCCAGTGTTGCAGAGAAGTGCAAACAGGCAATCGGAACCAAGGTTGATATTATCTCCAAGGGTGACGGAGCCGGTAAGATCGAGATAGAATTCTACAGCAATGATGATCTTGAGAAGATTACTGACAGACTTTGCAAAGAATAAATATTGGTTGGGGGAATAATTAATGGAGAGCAGTATTTTTTCGGCAATAGGACTTAGCGGTCTGGATCCGGCAATTCTTTTTATCGTTATGCTGGTTCTTCTGATCGTAGCATTTGTTCTGGTATTTGTTCAGAGCAGCAGACTTAAGAAGCTTGAGAGAAAATACAATAAATTCATGAACGGCAAAGAAGCTGAATCCCTGGAAGATGAAATTATAGGAATCTTCCACAACAACAGAGCTATCAAAGCCGAAAATGACAAAAACAGAAAAGATATCATTGATATTAATAGAAGAATGGTACATACTGTTCAGAAGCTGGGACTTCATAAGTACGACGCTTTTGATCAGACAGGTGGAAAGCTTAGCTATGCTATATGCTTTCTTGATGAGGAGGACAATGGTATCCTCATCAATTCAGTTCACAGTGCTGATGGCATCAACTATTCATATTCCAAGAACATCACCGCAGGAGTTGCGGATGTTGAGCTTACCGGTGAGGAGAAAAAAGCTCTTGAGATTGCTCTTAACAGTGTGAATAGATAAATTAAATTGTATGCAATATAATATTATAAATATTTTTGGAGGAATACAGGAATGATCGACATTAAATTCTTACGTGAGAATCCTGACGTAGTAAGAGAGAACATCAAGAAAAAATTTCAGGATGAGAAGCTTCCGCTTGTTGATGAGGTAATCGCACTTGACGAGCAGAGAAGATCAAATCAGCAGGAGGCAGACCAGATCCGTTCTAACCGCAACAAGATTTCCAAGGAAATCGGAGCACTTATGGCTCAGGGCAAGAAGGAAGAGGCCATGGCTCTCAAGGATGAGGTTGCAAAAGAGGCTGAGAGACTTAATGAGCTGGAGGCTAAGCAGAAGGAGCTGGATGAGGAAGTAACAAACAAGATGATGATCATTCCTCAGATCATAGATGAGTCAGTTCCGATCGGAAAAGATGATTCACAGAATGTGGAGATTGAGAAGTTCGGTGAGCCTGTAGTTCCCGATTTCGAGATTCCTTATCACACAGATATCATGGAGTCCTTCAACGGTATCGACCTTGACGCAGCAAGAAGAGTTGCAGGTAATGGTTTCTATTATCTTATGGGCGACATCGCAAGACTTCACTCAGCAGTTATTTCTTATGCAAGAGATTTCATGATCGACAGAGGCTTCACCTACTGCGTACCTCCTTTCATGATCCACGGCAATGTAGTTGCAGGTGTTATGAGCTTCCCTGAGATGGAGGCAATGATGTACAAGATCGAGGGCGAGGATCTGTACCTTATCGGAACTTCAGAGCACTCAATGATCGGTAAGTTCATTGATCAGATCATTCCTGAGGAAGAGATGCCCAAGGCTCTTACCAGCTACTCACCTTGCTTCAGAAAAGAGAAGGGTGCACATGGTATCGAGGAGAGAGGTGTTTACAGAATCCACCAGTTCGAGAAACAGGAGATGGTTGTTATCTGTAAGCCAGAGGAGTCCAAGGAGTGGTATGACAAGCTCTGGAAGAATACAGTAGATCTCTTCAGATCAATGGATATTCCGGTACGTACCCTTGAGTGCTGCTCAGGAGATCTTGCAGATCTTAAGTGCAAGAGCTGCGACGTAGAAGCTTGGTCACCAAGACAGAAGAAGTACTTCGAGGTTGGTAGCTGCTCTAACCTTGGCGATGCTCAGGCAAGAAGACTTAAGATCAGAATCAAAGGTAAGGACGGCAACTACCTTGCCCACACACTTAACAACACAGTTGTTGCTCCTCCGAGAATGCTCATCGCCTTCCTTGAGAACAATCTCCAGGCAGACGGCAGCGTAAGAATCCCTGAGGTTCTTCGTCCTTACATGGGTGGCAAGGAAGTTCTTGTTCCCACCAAATAATTTTTTAGCAAAATAGGTATTAGAAAAGAGGTGTAATCCATTTGCATAAGTTCCTGCGTGCTGTGGGTTTTTCCCAGATCAAAGACAGAAAAGAATTAATAAAACTGATAACCGCATCCATTCAGAATGCTGAGAAAAGATCCTACATAACCACCGGGGACAATGTTATGCTGGCGGAGTTTGCCAAGGATTACGCGGATCGTATAGGTGTGGCTGTCTGCGGCGAGTTCGACGATGAGGACAAATTCATTTACGAATACTATTATCCTTATCTTATTCCCACCGGTGTCAGCACCGAGGAGGATATAAATGTTGAGCGCCACGCAGCCCAGTATTCCTATGCGGGCGTGGTGAACGAGCCCAGGATTGGTGTAACTCTTATCTACTACCTTCAGAATATGGTTCCTTATGTGAAGCTTGAGAACGAGAACAAATTCCCAATCAAGGGAACGAGTCTTAGTCTCTCATCCCTGTCAATCAAGGGACAGATACTGATGCCCATAGCCAAGACCGATGAGGAGAAGGCTGTGGCCAGGAAAAAGAGTAATTACAGAAATAATCTTATTAACAATGCAAGACGGGGTGATGAGACAGCAATCGAATCACTGACTCTTGATGATATGGACCTCTACACATCTATCTCCAAGAAGATAAGGAGACAGGATGTGTACAGCCTTGTGGATACATACTTTATGCCTTACGGCGTTGAGTGCGATCAATATTCGGTTCTCGGCGAGATCACCGAATGCACCGTGGTTACCAATTATGTTACCAAGGAAAAAGTTCACATCATGCGTATCAACTGCAATGACCTTGAGTTCGACGTATGCATTAATGAAGTCGACCTTCTGGGTGAGCCTGCAGTTGGCAGAAGATTCAAAGGAAATATATGGATGCAGGGTGTCATCAATTTTGATGATACTATTAAATAATTAAACGAAAGGAGATTATTAGAATGTCAACACCACACAACAGTGCAGAAAAAGGTGATATTGCTAAGACCGTCCTTATGCCGGGTGATCCGCTCCGTGCGAAATTTATTGCAGAGAACTTCCTCACAGACATCAAGTGCTTTAACGAAGTAAGAGGAATGCTTGGCTTTACAGGAAAATATGAGGGAAAAGAAGTGTCTGTAATGGGACACGGAATGGGAATTCCCTCAATCGGAATTTATACTTATGAGCTTTACAATTTCTATGATGTTGATAACATCATCAGAGTAGGCAGCGCAGGAGGACTTCAGGACAAGGTTAATGTAATGGATATTATCTTTGCCCAGGGTGCTCACACAGATTCCAACTATGGATTCCAGTTTGGACTTCCCGGAACTTTTGCTCCTACAGCAAGCTTTGATATCCTTGAGAAGGCTGTGGCCATTGCCAAGGAAAAGGGCGTAAGATACCATGTTGGAGACGTTCTTTCTTCAGATGCTTTCTATAAGAAGTGCAATGAGAGCGAGCTGTACAGAAACTTTGGTGCGCTTGCGGTTGAGATGGAGACACCGGCGCTGTATATGAATGCGGCGGAGGCAGGGAAGAAGGCGTTGACGATACTTACATGCTCAGACCATCTGTTTAAGAATGAAGAACTTTCCGCAGAGGAACGCCAGACCTCCTTCACAGATATGATGGAGATCGCACTTAAGACCGCAATCCAGCTGTGATGCCGGGTGGCGGACAGTGTAATAAAGTACAAGGTCACGAAAATCGACAAGGAAGTAAGTAAATTGTAATGGCTCCCTTAAGGGGACGCCCAATAAAAAGGAGTACGAAAATTCATCTCACGGTCCTAAACGTTTCAATGAGCCCTGAACATAAATAGTCGTGCATAAGGCACTCCTATTTATAGGTCTCATCTCCACAGGCCCGAAATCGATGAAGCTTTGTACTCCATTTTTATTGGGCGTCTTCTGTTAGTAAGTCTTTGAAATTACTTCCTTGTACGATTTCCGTAATCATGTACTTTATTACAACTGTCCGCCTGCGCGGTGAATTCACAGCAGGTAGTATTGCGATTCAAATAAGTGCGATTCTCTTTTGAGGCTACTTTTGACTAATCACCCCACTTCTATCCGAAATTGAAGTGGGGTGTTTTGGGCCATGCGGCCTTTGAAGGAGGAGGATTTTTGAGGAGATTGTTGGAGTGAGATTGGGAGAAGGAGGTTTTGGGAAGAGGAGGGGGAGTAGTGGTTGCAGGGAGACAGGATAATCGAGGAGGAGGAGGGGGAGTAGTGGTTGCAGGGAGACAGGATAATCGAGGGAAGAGGAGGGG
Source organism: Butyrivibrio sp. DSM 10294 (assembly GCF_028539135.1). NCBI lineage: Bacteria > Bacillati > Bacillota > Clostridia > Lachnospirales > Lachnospiraceae > Butyrivibrio > Butyrivibrio sp. DSM 10294. The sequence continues at coordinate 33,194 of NZ_JANSWL010000066.1, forward strand.
GAGTGTGCAGGAAAGGAGGACGAAAAATCATCGATTTCGGGCCTACGGAGATGAGACCTAAAAAAGGAGTGCCTTATGCACGACTTTTTTGCTCAGGGCTCAGCGGAGTGTTCAGGGCCGTGAGATGAATTTTCGTCCTCCTTTTCTGTACATGCCCATGAATCCCCCTCGATTATCCGTCCGGGAAACCAATACCCTACCGCCGTCAAAACCTTTTGTTGACTAATGGAGCGTATTTGTTTAGTATAGTGGGGAAGTGATTGAAAGTGGGGTAAATATGGGTAATTTATCGATAATTCTGCTCTCCGTAGCAGTCTTTATGGCAATGGTCCTTTATCTTACGATAAATCAGGACAATCGTGAGAAGTGGGTCGGCATTGCTTTTTCTATTGCTTCCCTGGGTGGCCTTTTGGTCTACGGCTACGCGTATTCCAAAAGCCCGGACATGGGCGCAGTCGAAGTTCTCCGCACAGTAATTGATACGGGCCGTATGTTTGCCGGCATGAATAACGTTGCGGTGTTCACCGAAGCGGTTGGTGAAGGTTCGCCGTGGCATATCATGTTCTGGGGAGCGCACTTTTTGGCATATTATTCTATGGCCAGCGTTTTTATCCTGGTTCTTGGTAAGAGTGCCATCAAGAAGTTCAGATCCTGGCTCCTTAGGATCAACGATGTTGAACTCATCTACGGAATCAACGAAAGCTCGCTGGAATACGGCAGAACAGTATCCGAGGGCAAAAGAGTATCAGTTGTGTTTGTTGATACCGACGCCATGAAGTGGGAAGCTGACGTAAGACAGATCGGAGGCCTTATCTACACGGATCCTTCCGCCTTAAATCCTGACATACATCTCATTAAGAGGCTGGGAATTAAGAAGGGAAAGAGCAAGCTCCATCTGACAGCGCTGTCCGACAACGCAGATCAGAACTTTGATTATGCCAAGAAGCTCCTTCGCAGCCTTGAAAAAGGCAATATTAATCCGGAGCAGACAGGTATAACTATCATAGGAAGAGAAGAGCTGGAAGGAATGAGGCTTTTAGCCGGTCCGGGCAAATACGGCTACGGACAGGTTAAGGTCTTTGACAAGACAGAGCTCATCGCAAGACTTTTGATGCAGAAGTTCCCCCTGTGTGATGTGGTGGAATTTGATGAACAGGGTAATGCCAGAAACGGCGTTGAGATCCTTCTTGTGGGATTTGGAAGGCTCGGACAGGAAGTTCTGAAAAAGCTGGTTGCCAACGGACAGTTTGAAGGCAGCTCTTTTAAAGTAAGAGTATATGATCCTAAATTCGAGAAGATAGACGGATATTTCAGATACAGATACAATGCTATGCTTGAGAACTACGACATCAAGTTCTTTGCAGAGGATGGAAGAAGCAGACACCTTACGAATTACGTCTTAGACAATGCAAAGACCATTAACTACGTGATAACCGCAGTGGGGGATGATGAGCTCGGAAGAGAGATCGCGACGGATATTCTTGATCTTTTCCATGAGAAAAAGAGGGTGGTTCCTGTATATCAGTGCACATCCGACAGCGTATGGCAGTACAGATACGGCGAGGAGAGAAAGATCTGGAGTCTTAATGATGCCAATATTCTCTACGGCGGCAAGATGGATGACCGCGCCAAGGAGATCAACCACTTCTATCACGGCGAGGAGGGAGACCTTGAGAGACAGTGGGCAGAATGTGACTACTTCAGCCGCATGAGCTGCAGAGCCAGCGCAGATTTCCTTACGGCTCTGTTCAAGAGACTTAGGATTACCGGAGATGACAAGATTTCAGAGGAGTTTCTTGAGAATCTGGCAAGGACCGAGCATCATCGCTGGAACGCTTTCCATTTTTCCATGGGATTTGCAACGATGGATGAAGAAACTTTGAAGAAGAGAGCAGAGCTGTTCAAGACAGATACGTCTCTTAGAATATCCAAGGATCTGTCGGCTAGACGCCATGCATGCCTGATTCCATGGGATGACCTGGATGCTTTGTCCGAATACGAGAACAAGGTCACAGGCAAAAACATTGATTATAAGCAGATGGATAGAGATAACATTACTGTTATGCTGAAGCTTCTTGCAAATACATAAGAGGAGAATGAATTAAGTTATGATCAACAACAGTATTATCAAAAGGAAGTTTACAATCAGATTAGTGATTCTGATCATCGGAATTATCTGCGCAGCACTTGTAGTTCCGGTTCAGAAGAAGGTCGACAGTATTAACAAAGCCGGTAAAGATGCAGCAATTTCTTTTGCCGAGGCATATGCAAGCGACATGGTAAGCCCCGAGTACAACAAGGATAATTCCTATGTTGCCTATGTGGATATACAGAACAAGCCCGCTGCATTTGCATATTATGATGACTCAGAGCAGTTTGCTTATGTGTATGATGACAACGGAATGTATATCATCAAAGCTTCCAAGAGTAAGCTTGACTCTCTTAGCAGTGAGGTGGCAAGTAATGGAACAGCAAGAGTTCTGGGTGCGGTAAAAGAGCTGGATGAAGAAGTCATGGATATGGCCTTCGAGACCTACTCTGAGTTTGATATTGAAGATCCTATGAACAGAGAAGAGTTTGATGATTATTTCAAGGGCGCTGCTATCTACGAGGGCTACAATTCAAATGCATCCTCTAATTATGTTTTGCTTGAATTTCTGATTGTTGTTGTGGGAATTCTTTGCCTGCTCGGTGGAATTCCAAGTGTTTTTAGCTATGTTGTTAACAGCAAAAAGCTCACAGACAGCGATAAAGAGATGCTTGCAGCAGAGCTTGAGGATCCAAGAACTGTTTTTATGAAGAAATGCGGTGTATTCTTTACACCCAGACACCTCGTATATGCGGACAACCGCTTAGAGGTTCTTCCTTATGAAGAGATTATCTGGTGCTACAAGTACACCTTCAGATATTGCTTCATTCCTGTATTTAACTGCGTCAACGTGCACACAAGTAAGAAAAAGAAGAAGAGAATCGCATTCATGTCACTCTTTGCTTCTTACCCTGACACGATTGTTAAGGAGCTGTTCACTCAGATTAATTATCACAATCCTTCAACTATATTCGGATATACCAAGGAAGCACAGACCTATTACCACTGTGATTATTGGAAAAATACACAGCAGAGCGCTTGATAATTTTAATATTCAAAAAAGAAGCTCCGACTTTTCCCTTATGGGAAGGGCCGGAGCTAATTATTTGCCAAAAAATAAGTGAAGAAATTTTAGATTGAATCCTTAGCATTCTCCATAGCAGCAATGACTTTATCACAGAACTCATCAAATTCAGGGTCTTCCTGATATCTGTCAGGATGAGACTGTATATACTCAAGTGATAAGCGAACACCTTCATGGAAGGGAACGTTGGTGGTCATCTGAGGAACAAGGCGTTTGAGCTTGCTGTTGTCAAAGAGGACGGATACAGATTTATCTCCGATAAGGCTACCGCGGAAGTCATAGCCGTATTTTGTCCCCACATCTGCAAGAAATTCAGAGGAGACATAATAGGGTTTAAGTTCAACTCCGAGTGCATCAGCGATTGTCTGATAGATCTGATTCCAGGACAGAGCTTCGTCGCCTGTTATCTGAAAAGCTTCGCCGATGGCATGTCTGTTGCCCATAAGTCCTGTGAAGCCGATGGCGAAGTCGCTGTTGAAGGTAAGGTGCCACAGTGAGGTGCCATCGCCCTGAATTATTACGGGCTTACCCTGCTGCATACGTTTAATTACCTGATAAAAACCCTTGTTACCATGTACTCCGAGAGGAATTGTTCTCTCATCATAGGTGTGGCTGGGACGAACGATAGTCACTGGGAATCCGTTCTCGCGGTATTTCTTAAGAAGGAATTCCTCGCAGGCGATCTTGTTTCTTGAGTATTCCCAGTACGGATTGGCAAGGGTTGTGCCCTCGGTGATCACGTGATGAGCAGCGGGCTTGTTATAGGCAGAAGCGGAACTGATGAAGATGTACTGCTTAGTCTTATCCTTAAAAAGTCTGTAGTCTCTTTCAACTGCTGAGACATCGAAGGCAATAAACTCGCTGACAACATCAAAGGTCATGCCCTCCAGCTTATTGGCCACAGCTGCTTCATCGTATATGTCAGCTGTTATAAGATTAACTCCTTCCGGAATGTCATCCTTGCGGTTTCCTCTGTTCAGGAGGTAGACCTCCCAGAGCGGGTCCGAGGCAAGAAGCCTTACGATTCCCATGGAGATTGTTCCTGTGCCGCCGATAAATAGTGCCTTCATGTGTGTCTCCTCCTTTTTTCTGTAAAAAACAGTTGGCTATTGATCAATTGTTCCCGAAGTACTTAAAGCAGAGCATCGTTATGTCATCGAACTGGGGGGCATCACTAACAAATCCATCGATATCCTTTTTGACCGCCTCGATAAGTGTCTGAGAATCTGCGTCCGGGTTTTTGTTAAGAGCAGCGAGAAGTCTGTCGGTTCCATATAGTGTATTGTCTTTGTCGGTGGCTTCCGGTACGCCGTCAGTGTAGACGAACAGCGTATCTCCGGGCTGCAGCGTAACTTCGTGTTGCTCAAATTTTATACCGGGCATGGCGGCAACTGCAAGAGAATGTTTGTAGATTCTAAGGTCAAAAGAGCCATTGGAGCTTCTTATGACGGGATGCTCGTGACCGGCGTTGGAGATAATTGCTTTTCCTGTGGATATCTCCAGGATGCAGAGCCAGACGGTTGCGAACATTTCGGCGTCGTTACCCTCACAGAGCTGGTTGTTGACATCCCTAAGTATCTCTGAGGTGGAAAGAGAGCCGCCCATCAGAGTTCTGTTTTTGATAAGTGTTTTGGTGATCACCATGAAAAGAGCTGCGGGTACGCCTTTGCCGGAAACATCAGCCATAACCATGGCCATGTGATCGTCATCAATAAGGAAGAAATCGTAGAAGTCGCCGCCAACTTCCTTGGCGGGATTCATAGTAGCGTAGATCTCAAACTCTTTCCTGTCGGGGAAAGGAGGGAAGATACGGGGGAGCATGTCTGCCTGAATTTGGGTAGCTACGTTAAGCTCTGCGCCGATTCTCTCTTTTTCCGCTGTTACGGTCCTTAGATTGTCGATGTAGGTGACGATGTCTTTTTCCATATTGTGGATGGAGAGGGCGAGATCTTCAATCTCATCTCCGGTCTTGATAGTGGTAAGAGCATCATCAACCTGTGCGCCGTTACTGGTGAAATTACCGGCGCTGGTACGGATCTGCATTACCGGATCGATGAAGTTCTTTCTCATCACTTTCCAGTTCATAACGCAGAAGATTGTAAGAAGAATCAGGGAGATGAGTATCATATTAAAGATGAACTTGTATAGGATCAGTCGAATCTCATTCATATAGGTATCAACGAAGAGAAGTGCCACAACTGTACCGGCGCTGTCCTTGACAGGAAGGCAGCTGGAGGTGAGAAATCCATATTTTTTGGAGTGTCTCACAAGATAGCTTGTGGGCCGCTGGCCGGTGGTAAAGGCATTCCAGATCTCATCAAAGGAAGCAGCGATAGGATCAGTGTCTCCAATAAATGTGTCGGAATCATAGACATAGCGCATGGTCTTATCTTCATAGGGAACTGCGATATAGATGAAGGCGGCGCCTGAGTAATCCTCTACTCTGTGAAGATAGGCATCCATCTCCTCATAGTAATCATCAGCTTCCCAGGTGCGCGTATATTCTGCGATTTTGTCGTGATCGAGGGTATCAAGAAGAATGCTGGCTACAACATAGCCTCTGTCGTTATAGATTTTTTCAACGGATCTGTCAAAGATAAGTGAACCTGCGACGCAGATCAGAATGCTGAAAAACAGCGTAAATACGATGATTCCAAGTAATGCCTTTTTGGTAACTCCCCATTTTCTCTTCATAATTTATACCTTCTACAGATAATGTTTTACCTTTATATCATAACATATTTTTGTTGGGGAAAAGAGTGAGAAATAGGTATTTACTGCCCTTAAGAACAATGATAAGATGGTTGATGCCGACGGTGGGGGAACGCAGGTTATAAGGAAAGAGTAAGGAGAAGGTTACAAATGAAAAGAAAAAAGGTTGTTAAGGGGATTCGTATCGCATTAGGAGTAATCGCTGCGCTGGTAGTAGTACTTGGCTTAGTGGCTACAGGAGTGCTCGGTAGTATGGTATCTAAGGGAGTTCTGTATCAGAACGATGGAAAGGACACCCATGACAACAGTGTGAAGCAGCTCGAGACTTGGGAATATGACCTGGAAGGGTTCCTCGCAGCACATGAAGGTAAGGATGTCACTGCAGAGGCAGAGGATGGAAACCGGGTGCCCGGCACATATTTCGGAGAAGGAAATGAGACCTGCGTCGTTCTTGTACACGGAGCAGGCGGAGACAGATATGTAATGTATCCTCTTGCGGAGCAGTATCTCGAGAGAGGCTATGATGTTATCTCAATTGACCAGAGAGGAAGCGGAGTTAACCCTGATCCCAAGGTAACTTTCGGAATTCATGAATCCCTCGATGTTAAGGCAATGGTGGAATTAGCAAGAACAGAGTTGTCATATGAGACGGTTTTTGTTCACGGTCAGTCCATGGGAGGACAGACAGTTGCTCTGTATGCTTCTAATGTAACACCCGGCGAAACAGGCGCAGCAGACGCAGTTGTTCTTGACAGCCCCGTTCCCGGAATGGAGCTGATGCTTCTTGAGATGTTCGGCGATGGAAACACCAAGGATCCTTTTGCCAGATATCTGGCAGCTTCAGGCAAGATCTACATGAAGCTGGTTGACCACATCGATTATGATGACGCTGATACAATCGAGATTGTTAAAAAGGATCAGATTCCTACAATGCTCATCGTTTCAGATAGAGATGAGGTATGCTTACCTGATCAGGAAGAAGCACTTTATGCAAATATTGGATCCGAGAATAAGACAATCATGCACGTTGACAGTGTTCATATCGAGGGCGTTATTGTTGATCCCGAAGGCTATATGAAGGGTACAATGGAGTTTCTTGGATCAATTAAATGATAATTATCGGATTAAGAAATAGTTGAAAAGAAGGCAGGTGCTATGTTGCACCTGCCTTAAGTTTTAGTCATCGCTGTAGTTTTTAAGTGCGTTGGTCATCTCGTTTGCCTCGCCCTTGGAGAGAGCGTAGGAGATAAGGGCTGTGATAATGTAAACTCCTGCAACGCTGAGGGCTACACCACGGACACCGTTTACAGTTAAGCCGAACCAGTTAAAGAGAACTCCCAGGGTCATGATAATAATGCATAGTATAAGGTAGTGCGCGCAGCTAAGCAGGATTCTGATGGGAACTGAGATTGGCTTTTTGGGGTTATAGGAAAAATAGCAGGTGGTCACCAGTGCAGTCACAAAGCTTGCTGCCAGTATCTGGGGAATGATCATAGTTGTGATGGAATCATAGCGAATAATATTGAGTCCCGCAACAATCATAATTCCTGTATTTATAATCAAAAACCATTTAATAAGATCATGAATAAAATCTTTCATAGTCTGAATCGTCCTTTCGTATTACTTTCCAATACCAAGTTTTTTCTTAAGTTCAGGAACATAGCCCCTGGAAATAATGATGTCTTCACCGTTTTTGAGGCTGGCTATAAATCTGCCGTTAAACTCGGGACTTAAGTGATCGATGGACTTAATGTTTACGATGGCATTTTTGGATATCCGAAGAAATGATGAATTGGCAAGGCGCTCCTCAATCTCAAAGAGCTTTTTCCTGGTATCAAAGCAGTCATTTCTGGTATAAGCAAAAACGTGATTGTCCGTTGCATCGAAGTACAGGATCTCCTTGGTGGGCACCATGCGGATACTCTCATCTGCGTAGAGAGCCATGGTATCAGTGCCTGCGCCATCCTTAAGACGACGAATGGTCCTAAGAACCTCGTCGTCCAGCTCCGCCATCTTTATTATGATTTCATCTTCTTCACCGGGTAAGGGTGTCTCAATTGTAATCTTCATTATCTGTCTTTCTTTTTGCTGATTGATAAATACATGGTTGAAAGGGCGATAAATGTAAGCCCCACAAGAACTAGTATACCTACTTTTCCATACTGGGACAATTGGCTGTTTCCAAGAAAAAGATCCATTCCCATAGCCTTGTCAACTTCCTGCCTGATGATCTTAGGAGTTCCGGAAAACAGGGTGGTCTCAAGGGGTGCAAGCATTATTTTTCTAAAAAGAGAAGTGCCGTAAATAAAAGGAAAACACTTAACAACAAACTGCATGGTGGAACTCATGGAGCCCATGGGGAAATAGATTCCTCCAAAGAATCCGGCCAGTGTACCGAGGATAATGCCGATGCCGCTCCAGGCGCTCTGGCTCTTGATGATGGTAGCAAGAAGGAACATGATGGCAGAATAAACGAAGTTGTTCAGCATGATAAGAAGCATGAGCTTAACATGGACATCAAAAGGAAGTACCGCCATACCCTTGCAAACACCGATAACTTCTGTAACTGCGAAGGTTATGATGCTCATAAGAACGCCTGCAAGCCATGCGCCCGATACATAACCAAGGACGAAAACAGGTTTTTTAACAGGCATTGTGAGCAGAGAATTCAGGCGGTTGCCGGTTCTGTCTTTTATCATGTTGGAGTAAAAAGCATGAGTTACAGTGGATGCATTTATAGTAAGGATTCCGGCGCAGACCCAGAGGAAGCTCATTTGCTCGATAAGCACAGCGTCACTGTCACCGCCTCTTCCGGGAACCATCTTAATGGCATCAAGAATGCTACTGTTGTTCATATCACCCAGGAAAAACACCATCAGCATTATTATGATGAGCATTGATAAGAGTGAAAAAAACACTGCTGAATAATCTCTGAAATACAAACCTAAATTTCTTTTATTTATTGCAAGAAAACTTCTCATTACACTGCCCTCCCAAGACCATTTGTCACATTCAAAAATACGTCATCCATTTTGCCCTGAATAATCTCAAAGCCTTCCACGATTCCCCTAAGCGCCCTTGCGGTTTCAGCTGCTGCAAAGGGATTGTCTGATTCAACGCAGCCGCCGTAGGATGTGGCGATCAGGTTGTCTTTTCCAACTACTTCAAGAACCCTGTTCCTTGAGCTTTCGTCAAAGTAGAGCTTGAGACTGTCTTTTGCAAAACGCTCTTTTAATTCAAAGGGGGTTCCCTCAGCCAGCTTTTTGCCCTGGTTGATAATGATTATCTTGTCAGCGGACTGGGCTTCCTCCATGTAGTGGGTGGTGAGGAACACGGTCATATCTGTGTTGGACCTTAGCTGTTCAACAGCCTCCCACACATCAACTCTTGTTGCAGGATCAAGGCCTGTGGTGGGCTCGTCCAGGAATAGGATCTTTGGTGAATGCATCAGCGCAAAGGCTATCTCGCAGCGTCTTTTCTGGCCTCCCGACAATACTCTGTAGCGCTTGTTCATTATGTCCTGGAGCTTCAGGATGTCGGATAGATCGGAGAGTCTTGCTTTTATGGTTCTGTCGTCAAGCCCCAGCATCCTGGACCTTGTGACGATGTTCTCTTTTACTGTAAAAAGATCGTCCAGCACATTTGACTGGTATACAACGCCGATGCTCTTCCTTATCTCCATGTCCTCTTTGCCAAGTCTGTAGCCGCAAAGATAAGCTTCGCCTTCATCCGGAGTAAGGATAGTGGACATCATGTTCACCGTGGTGGACTTGCCGGCGCCGTTGACTCCGAGGAATCCAACGAAATCGCCCTGCTTTATCTCAAAACTGAGGTTGTCTACTGCACGGAATGAACCGTATCTTTTGGTTATGTTTTTAAGTTCAATGGAATTCATAATCTTTTTCGCCTCCCGTATTTGTCTCTCGGTTTCTTTATAATCGGATAATAAGGCAAGGCGGCAAAAGGCGAAACAGATTATGAAATAAGTTGTAATTTTGGAGGGGTAAGTTGCATTTTGATGTGTTTTACATCTCTTCGGGGCATTCCATTCCAAGGAGTGCGGTGGCATCTTTGATGATTTGCGAAGCAACATTCACCAGTTGAAGGCGAGCTATTTTGATGCTTTCATTTTCTTCCTTTAAGATCGGGCACTCCTGATAGAACTTGTTAAAGTCAGTGCAGAGACTTATCAGGTAACGAGCAACAACGGAGGGCTCGTAGCTTTCTGCTGCGGTGGTCACAGCTTTTTCGGATTTTTCTAAATTCATCCTTAGCTGTATCGATTTCTGAGGAATATCGGAATGCATTTAGAGATCAAACAGGCTCATCTGTGTATACTTATCCGGAAGATCACTCATATATCGGAAACATTCATCAGGGGTTGAGAGAATTCCATTTTTCTTACAGATATCCTGAAAGAGTGCCCTAAGTTCCCTGGAATTAGGGCTTGGAAGCTCGTATGCATTTCCGTATTGTCTGATGTATCTTTCTTTCATACCGGGAAAATGCTTATCAAGTGCATCGTAGTAGTATTCGCGATCGCCTTCACGAAGGGTAAGCCCCATACCGAAATCTATGATGCCCTTGACGCCGGTTCTTACACATTCATTCAAGATAGAGATAATGTTTTCTTTTGTATCATTGATAAAAGGCAGGATAGGAGTCAGCCAGACCACTGTTGGAATGCCTCTTTCCTGCATTATCTCAAGGACTTCAATTCTACGTTTTGTATTACAAACATTAGGTTCAAGAATACTGCACAGTTCGTCATCGTAGGTGGTAAGGGTGATCTGCACTACGCATTTAGCACTTTTGTTTATTTTTGAGAGAAGGTCGATATCACGAAGAATCAGATCGGACTTTGTCTGAAGCGCTGCACCAAAGCCGTACTGTAAGATAATCTCCAGGCATTTTCTGGTCAACTGCAGATCCTTTTCGCAGTGCATGTAAGGGTCTGACATAGCTCCGGTTCCGATCATGCACTTTTTCCTCTTGGACTTCAGGGCCTTTTCCAGAAGCTCCGGTGCGTTCTGTTTTACCTCAATGTCTTCAAAGGGATGAGTGAACTGATAGCACTTGCTTCTGCTGTCACAATATATGCAGCCGTGGGTGCAGCCACGGTATATGTTCATTCCCTGTAAGCCGTTTTTTCCTGTAAGAATTCCCTTTGCGTCAACAAAATGCATCTTTTCACCTTCCCATCTTGATAAATCAATTTTACCATACTATGTATAAATCCAATGGTCTGTTATAATTACGGGGAAAATAACGGAAAATTAGCATAGGTATTGGAACGAAGAGCATGAATTATTTATATTGTCCCGCAGGGAACTATGAGGATTTCGCCAGTGGAAGAGTGATACATGGCGCCAAAGGAATCCCGAATTTCCCTGTCAGATTAATTGCAGAAATATTTGGTCGGGCAATGGCGGCTTCACCTAAGAAAGACCATCTGGTGGTTTATGATCCCTGCTGCGGAGGCGCATATTCCCTGGCAATCATTGGCTTTTTTTACGGAAGCAGTATTGAAAAAATATATGGAAGTGATATTTCCGAAGATATGATCGAATGTGCCCGGAAGAACCTTGAACTTCTTACTTATGAAGGGCTGGACAGAAGGCGCAGTGAGCTTCAAAAGCTATATGAGGAATTCGGAAAAGACTCGCACCGTGATGCAATAGGGAGCGTAGAGACATTAAGACGAAGGCTTGGTAAAGAGATCGCGTCAGAGGTTTTTGTTGCTGATTGTACCAAGGCGCTTCCTGACATAAAGCCGGATATAATCATAACGGATATTCCCTATGGGAACCTCGTGTACTGGGGCGGCGAGGGCGAGATAAATGCCATGATGGAAAGCCTGTACAATATAGCAGGCGATGGTACCATTCTGGCTGTATGTATGGATAAGAGCCAGAAGATCACCAGCGATAAGTGGCAGCGCACTGCCAAACAGAATATAGGAAAAAGGCGATTTGAGATTTTGTGCAAAAAACAGCTATAACCGATTGCGATATATAATTCAGCGGGAGGCGACGGTATGATATCTCTTGTCGGGAGGTTGGAGTAATGAAATACAAAAATGCAAAAGATATCTTTCCGGAGAAACTCCTTAAGCAGATTCAGAAATATGTATCAGGAGAAACCATATACATTCCGGCCGGAACAGAGAAAAAGGATTGGGGAGAGACTTCGGGGTATCAGCAGTTTATCCGTGAAAGGAATGCTGCGATCAGGGAAGCTTTTCAAAACGGAAAAACTATTGAAGCATTGATGAATGATTACTCTCTTTCTTACGACTCTATCAAGAAAATTGTTTACAGTAAGAAGGAGGTTACTATGCTTAAATACAGTGCAACAGTTGAGTCAGCAATTGACTATGGCAAACAGGACAAAATGGATGCCTGGGTGCATCTTTACCTTAATTCGGAGGGAAAGAACATCCCTTTTTCAGATGGACTTAAGCTTTGCGACCGGTATTTTTTCAGCCCGGCAAAGTTCCCAATAAGCTTCTTTGAGAGATGCTCGGGACCTGAAGAGGACATGAAATACCGCGTAGATAAAGGCTGGTGGGAATACAAAATGTCCGAGTTAAAAAAGGCAATTCAGGCGGGAGCTAATATGCCCCCCATCATTGTTAATTACGTAGACGGTAAATTTGAATTAAATGATGGAAACCACAGATTGCAGGCGTATCGCGATCTTGGAACCAAGGAAGCCTGGGCTATTGTCTGGATCACTGAAGAACAGGAATTAAAAGATTTTACCTGCAAATACGGAGAGTATGTAAAAGATTGCACGGTTATCAGAAGATAAGTTGGAGGGAACTTAAATGAAACTATATATTATCACCGGATGCTGCGGCTCCGGAAAATCCACTATGAAGGATGCTTTGGCAACACTTCTTGATAAGGATAAGTACAGCTGTATAGACAGCGATGAAGTTGGCCTTAACTGGTGGGACTATAAAGGAACCGAGAGAGAATCCAAATATAAGGATGATACTATGGCCAAGGCGGTAGAAATGGCAGGTGGAAAAGACCTTATCTTTGTCTCCTGCATCAATCCTCAGGACTACATAGCAAGCCAGGAAATCCCTGAGTGTGTCGAGTCAACAGATTTTATTGTTCTTTGCCCTGCTGATGAGGAGATTGTTAAAAGGCTTAAGGCAAGACCTGAGGAGAGAGGTTTTACTTCCGATGAAGTGATCGAGCCTCATGTTGGTTTTAACAGGTGGTTCAGGAAGAACAGAGGAAAGTTTTCGATGTTCATCGACAACACGGATAAGAGTGTCGATGAGACAGCGAAGATGATAGAGGGATTTATTGTCAGGGGATGAATATGATTTGAAGTTATTTGCTCTAACCCTTATTACCGCTCGGAAGCAGTTATCATCAGTTCAATCAATACTGCGAACTGTTTCAGCCACGGAAAAACAATCTCAGTGTTTACTTTATACGGTAGTTTCGATAAAACGCTTTCACTTTGAGCTTCCTTTGTCACGCAGATGAGAAAGGAAGCATCATCAATAAGAGTCTCATCACACCATGGCATTTCATCCAATTTGAAACCTGCTGTCCCGGGAGCGATATCATTGATGTCTTTTTGATCCTTCAGAAAAGATATCAATTTCTCCTGATGGTTGGTTTTTTCAAGATCGTTTGCCGCCATTATCAGAAGTTCCAGAAAACAGTCCGTTCCCTGATTGGACATGTCAATCCATTCACTCGTTGGTGATGATTTGCTTAGCTGTATTATGTTGCCCATGGTACCTCCATAAACTCTAATTGAACAAAATCGCTGCGCGATGGCCTGCCTAGGCTGTGTGCAGTGATTTTCTTTTTATCAAAAAGGCAGTAGAAAGTAAGTCCTAATAGTAGTATTGTTGTAGTCGCGAAACTTAACAATCAAACAGGATCATTACTA